>NZ_PNDP01000010.1:0-7948 GCF_005886415.1 Pseudoalteromonas sp. S327
TCATTCGCTTCTCTTTGTGAAAAAATTTTGGCTTTGATTGTAGTAGTAAAGTTATATAAAACAAAAAACGCGACACTTTATTGCTAAAGTGTCGCGTTTTAAAAGTGTTCTACACAAACTTAAACTAAATTACATGCTTTGCGCGTAGTTATATAAAGCCTTTAAAATGGTTAGGTTTTTTTCGCTGTCGTCGTGCTCATGGGCCAAGTTTTCAAGGGTGATCATAAAGTCTTGTGCGCTAATTGAGGGTTGATCTTCTCCGTGCATTAACTTGTTTTGGCAATACTGACGCCATTGGTCAAGCTCTTGCTGGTTTAGCGTTTCTGGCCAGTTTCGTGCACGGTATCTAAACAGTAATGTATTGAATTTTTTATCTTCAAAATCTAAATTTAAGCCCGCTAGCTCGTCTGGTTTAGCATCGCGAATAATCGCAAATTTAGCTTTGTCGGCGTGGCTTGTAAAGCCATCGTAAAGTAAGTAATCAACGTTAGTGGTCGCGCTGTAATCGCCTTTTTCGTTAAACACCTCAGTTACTTTATCGCGAAGCTCGGTATTGGCTTTTAAAATAGCTAAATTAGCGAGGCATTGCTCGCGGTCAATGCCTAAACGGGCTGCGTTTTCAGGCAATAACGTTTTAGCAGGCGCTAAAATAGGGCACTTGTTTAAATGCACCAATTTTAAACCAACAGGTAAATCACCCTCGGCTAAATCAACGCGTTTGGTGTATAAACGATTGCGTAGTTCTTCTACGTTTAAATCAAGCAATACTTGCGGGTTTTGGGTTAAATCAAAACATATAACGGCGTTTTTATTTACCGGATGAAAGCTCATAGGCGCTACCCACGTAGTACAGCCCTGCGTTGCAGGAATGCGTGACGAGGTATGTACCAGCGGCGTCATGTTAAATACATCAACTAACTCACCAAGCGCTTTTTTATTACGCAGCCCAAAAAAGAAGTTATAAAGCTTTGGTTGTTTTTCTTTTATAAGTTTAGCCAGTGCAATAGTGGCAGTTACATCGCTTAGCGCATCGTGCGCAGCGGCGTGTTCAATGCCATTAGCTACCGTTAAATGTTCAAGCTTAAAGCTCGGGCTGCCGTCTTCTTTTAACGGCCATTCAATGCCCTCAGGGCGCAGCGCATAACATGCACGTACTAAATCAATAATATCCCAGCGGCTGTTATTGTTTTTATATTCGCGCTCGTACGGGTCGTAAAAGTTACGGTAAAAGCTATAACGGCTTACTTCGTCATCAAAGCGAATACTGTTATAACCAGCAACACAGGTGTTTGGCGCACTAAATTCAGCGTGAATTTTGGCTATAAACTCAGCCTCAACCAAACCTTTTTGCATCGCCACTTGTGGCGTAATACCGGTAATTAAACATGCCTCAGGGTGAGGCAAGTAATCCGCTTGCGGCTTACAATATTCAATAAGCGGCTCGCCAATTATATTTAAATCAAGATCGGTACGAATTCCCGCAAACTGGCTCGGCTTATCTTTTTGAGGGCTCGCCCCCCAGGTCTCATAATCGTGCCAATAGATTGTTGCTTGATTTTGCTCTTGATATGCCATGCTGAAAACCCTGAGTAGTTAACTTATAAACGCCTAAATACGCGCCAAGTTACTAAAATAATGAATTATTTAGATTATGGCATATGGGCGAGGGAGTTTATAGGTTTGGGTGATAAATGATGTTATGGAACTTTGTAGTAATACGTCAAGTTTGAGTTTTGTTCCAATCCACAATCACGAATTAAAAGTAAGGGGGCGCGCCGTTATAGCCCATGGCTTGCTAACCTTTTTGCAAATAGTTATTACCGGTCCAAAGTAAATCAAACGCAAATTTGCTAAGCACTTGGTGCTATAACAGCTGGTTTGGTGGATAAATGATGCTGCAGACATAGGCTTTAAGTTTGAAGCTGTTATGGAAAAGTTAAGCTACTTGAGCGGACTAAGTAAAGAGCGGGTTCGGTTACTGATTGTATAAATACTAATTGCCGTAAATTAGTAATTTGGCATTAGACTAAAGTCTATAAGTTAATTTTCTTCACTTATTGGTTTTGTTTTAATCGTTTGTCGGTTTTGTGTTAATTCTCTAAAGTTGAATTGTCGGCAACAAGCACGACTAACTCAACAGGAATATAATCATGA
This sequence comes from Pseudoalteromonas sp. S327, assembly GCF_005886415.1. Lineage (NCBI taxonomy): Bacteria > Pseudomonadati > Pseudomonadota > Gammaproteobacteria > Alteromonadales > Pseudoalteromonadaceae > Pseudoalteromonas > Pseudoalteromonas sp. S327. Next base: position 2,155 of record NZ_PNDP01000010.1, read on the forward strand.
AAAGCTCACTTATCAAAACCATCGCTCTTGGCTCTTTATTAACTTGCTCAGCTGCTGTAATGGCTGATACAAGTGACTACAAATTAATGGTTATCGAACAAGCGACTGCACCGCAGCCAATTGAGCAGTCATTTAATAGTTGCGCACTTAATGTTAAGTCAAAAAACTATGCCGAGGCTGAAGCAATTTGTACAAAAGCAATTGCACTTTTAAAAGGTGCAGACGGCCCTAAATTTAAAGTACGCCAACTTACGTCATTCGCGTTAAGTAACCGAGGTGTTGCGCGCTTAAAATCAAATAATGACACAGCAGCCATTGCTGATTTGTACGAGGCAGCGCAAATGTCTAACAGTACAATGGTATCGCATAATTTAACACTTGCTAAAGAAGAGCTTGCGCTATAAAAAAGCACTAAACATGCTTTAATTAAGCCAGTGTATAAAAAGCCCATGTTAGGTTTATTCTTAACATGGGCTTTTTGCGTTGCACGGTTAAAAAGTGCATTTCATAAAAGTGGAAACTACTTATTAGGCTTTAAATTTAAGAGAGCTAGATTATGGATGTCACGAGTACGTTGAGTATATTTGAAATTAGCGCGATTTTTTTATCTATAACCGCATTGCTTGCTTATATAAATCATCGGTTTATTGGCCTGCCAACCACCATTGGGGTGATGGTTATTTCGCTTTTAGTGTCTATTGCGGCCATATTTTTGGGCTTTTTAGGGTTTGATGAACTTATTGATTACGAAGTAAGCCTACTAGATCAACTCAATTTTACTCATGTATTGCTCGATGGCATGCTCTCAATGCTGCTTTTTGCTGGGGCGCTGCACGTTAATGTAAGTGACTTAAGACGTTATAAATTACCCATAGGTATTTTAGCGTGTGTGGGTACGCTAATTTCAACAGTGATTATTGCTGCAGCGTTATATGTAGTAGTGCCTTTATTGGGATTTAATTTGTCGTTTATATGGTGTTTATTATTTGGTGCGTTGATTTCGCCAACCGATCCGATAGCGGTGATGGGGATTTTACGCTCTGCTGGTGCGCCTAAAAGTATTGAAACCGTAATAGCGGGGGAGTCGCTATTTAATGATGGTATAGGCGTGGTGATATTTGCGCTTTTATTAGGAATTTTAACCAGTGGTGATATGCCAACTACATACTCAGTGGCTCATACACTCGTTGTTGAAGCGGGGGGCGGTATAATATTTGGTTTAATATTAGGCGCTGCTTTAAATTACTTATTAAAAGCAATAGATAGCTACCAAGAAGAAGTATTACTTACGCTAGCGGGTGTTATAGGCGGTTATGCATTGGCGAGTCACTGGCTCTTATCGGGGCCACTTGCGATGGTTATGGTGGGATTAATGGTGGGTAATCATGGCCGTAATTTAGCCATGAGTGATAAAACACGCCACTATGTTGATTTGTTTTGGGAGCTAATTGATGAAATTTTAAATGCCATTTTATTTGTGCTAATTGGCCTTGAAGTGGTAATGATTGTGTACTCAGCTAATTTGCTGGTGGCGGGCGTTTTAACCATTTTAATTGCGCTATGCGCGCGCCTTATTGTGGTTGGCCTAACAACAACTATTTTTAATAAACAGCTCGAGCTGCCCAGCAGTGCATGGAAAGTGTTAACCTGGGGAGGGTTACGTGGCGGTATTTCGGTGGCGCTGGTGTTGCAGCTACCTGATGGATCGCAGCGTAATATATTATTGGCTTTAACTTATGCGGTGGTGGTTTTTTCAATTTTAGTGCAGGGCTTGAGCGTAGGAAAAGTCGCCAAAAGCATAAAAACAAAATAAAGTTTAAAGACTAATTTTTGTACAGCGCACTGGCTTGTATGCGTAGCTACTGCATAGCACTCGTTTTAAAACCTTTTTCAAAACAAGCAGTAATTACGCTGGTTTACACGCTGTTAAACATTCAAATTTGTACGTATATTAGACTAAAGTCTATAGGTTAATTTTCTTCACTTATTGAGTTTGTTTTTCTCGTTTGTCGGCGCTGAGCTATTACTCTAAAGTTCAGTTGTCGGCAACAAGCGCGACTAACTTAATTAGGAAAGACAAACCATGAAACGTACACTTTTAAAAACCATCGCTCTTGGCTCATTACTAACTTGCTCAGCAGCTGTAATGGCTGATTCAAGTGACTACAAACTAATGGTTATCAAAACCGCTACTGCACCATTGCCACTTGAAGAGTCATTCAATAGCTGTGCACTTAACGTTAAATCTAAAAATTACGTTCAAGCTGAAGAAATTTGTACTAAAGCCATTGCACTTTTAAAAGATGCACAAGGCCCTAAATTTAAAGTACGCCAGCTTACATCGTACGCTTTAAGCAACCGTGGCGTTGCACGTTTAAAAGCGCATAACGATACTGCAGCATTAGCTGATTTATACGAAGCAGTACAAATCTCTGAAAACACATTAGTGTCTCATAACTTAACTCGCGCTAAAGAAGAGCTTGCCTTATAAAGCAATTTAATTAGCGAGAGTCACAAAAAAGCCCCTACCGATTTATATTAGGTAGGGGCTTTTTTGTGCGTGTAATAAAATTTTTTATAAAGCTCTCATGTAAATTTAAAAGTGAGAAAGCCCGTATTAGAAAGCTTTATTTTTGGAATTATTACTTTTACCTGTTTTTTATACGAGGTTTCTGTAAAATTAATGAGTTAACATTTGTTATTGATTTATAACACCTGTTATTGACGTAATCATTCAACTGAATATAAGCAGGTTATATGATTTTCTATATTGTTGGGTTGAGTACATTGGTTATTATTTTGTGTTTAGCTATTTATGTTATTTATAGCAATATACGCAAAAACCGAGTAAGGAAAACTAAGGAATACAATGTGCTGTTTGATAAAGACACCATTGTAGATGAGCTTATTACTCAACTTACGGATAAAAACCAAGCCCAAGCAGATAAACATAAAAAAATAAAAGGCAAAGAAGAGATCCTTGCAACATTTATAGAGTTGCATCGCTCAGGTAGTTTTTGTGCGCATTTAAGCGAGCAAGAAATTATTTACTTTGTTAAGAAAAAACTAAACATGGAGAGTAATGAAAATGGGTAGCGATAAAAAAGCGGTTCCAGAAGAAAAGTCACAATCATTTATAGGTCGTTTCGGCCGCCGAAATGTCATTTTAGTAACATCAATAGTGGTTGTGTTGGCTGTTATAGCAACGCTTACTTCACAAGTTATTTCTTGGAACGAAGCTGACGAGCGCTTAGTTCATCAATCGGCGTTTACCGGAAAGTTAACGGTTATTAACCAAGCTGGCCCATACTTAAAAGCATTTGGCACTACATCTGCTTATAAAAAGGTTATATCGATTAACTTTACGGGTGACGAAAACGCGACTGCCAGTGCAATTGTACCTCTTATTCCAATACGCTTTTTGGATACAACAACCGGTGGTGCACGTGGTGTATCGCGCTTTAGGTTGCCAGGCAATGTACCAGCCACTGAAAAAGGTGAATTACGTGGATTACTAAAAATACACGAAGAGTTTGGTTCGCAAGATACGCTTATATCTAATTTACTTATGCGTGCTACTACAGAAAACGTTAAAGCGTCGGCGCGTATGATGTCGGTTGAGCAGCATTATTCTGGTGGAAACGGGCAACTTAGCCAAGACTTCTCTGATCAACTTACTAATGGTATTTTTGTTACTGAGCAAATAATCAGCAGCGGTGAGCGGGATAAAAGCGATGAACTAGGCAGCTTAAGTAAACAGCAGCGTGTAACGGTAAATATTAAATCTGATAAAGAGGGTAAACCGCTGCGTAATGCGCCGATTTTAGGTGCGTATGGTATTACTGTTGTAGATGCAAGTATTATTGATATTGACTACGAAAGTAAAGTAAACGCGCGCTTAGAAGCGCAAAAGCAAGCGGCTGCAGATGAAGCCTTGGCACGTCAAAATCTTAAAAAAGCAGAGCAACAAGCGCGTACAGAAGTTGCCTTAGGCGAACAAGCAATAGCAAAGCAGCGGGCAGAGTCTGAAAAGCTTAAAATTAAAGAGCAAATCGATGCCGAGCGTATTAAAGCGAATGCTATTATTTCTGCGCAGCAACGTGTAGCTGTAAAAGCTGAGTTGGCTAAAGAGCAAGAAGAGATATTAAAGCAACAGCGTTTAGAAGCACTAGGCATGGATGTGTTAGCTGAGGCACGCTTACGTGCTAAATCAGCAGCGCTTGATCCTAAATATGTGTTTGATGAAACATTAAAAGCTGAGGTGAAAATTCAAACTGCTTTATTCAATAGTTTAGGAAAAAGCCGTTTAGTGCCTGAAATTGTAATAGGTGCAGGGCAGGGCGAACAAAGCAATGGTTCTGAATTTATGCGATTATTAGCGGCAGATGCGGCTTTAAGTCTTAAAAAACGTTTAGAAAAAGACCAAAAATAAACAATTAAATATACAAGCAATAGTGAGTTTTTAGTTATAAAGACTCTACACCAATAAAAACGCTGGCTGATATATCAGGCAGCGTTTTTTATTGTGTGTTTTTTGCTATTGTATTATGCAAATAAGCCTATACCAATTCGCAATAATACTTAATTAAGCGAATTGGTATTAGATGCTAGTGAAAACAGTTTTTTTAATTACACAGTAAAAAGAGTGAGTAGTATTGATGGGCTCCAGCAAAAATCAGCTTAATTTAGACTTAGGACAAGAGCATATTACTATCCAACGCCGTTATGAAGCATTAGGCGCAGTTAACGATTTTTTAATTGCGGTGTGGTTTTTAATTGGTAGCTTTTTCTTTTTAAATGAGTCATTAGTTTAAAGCGGTACCTGGCTTTTTATAGCTGGCAGTGCGCAATTAATAATAAAACCTGTATTAAAATTAATGAGTTTAGTTCACGTTAAAAAAGTGTTTCGTTCTAACAATACTCACTAGGCGTTCAGGTATTGTAATTAATAATTTAATGACTATTCACAGCAAAGGTAATGCATTGAAACTACTAAAGTGGACTTTGGGCGCAGTTATAATTTTATTAATAGTGGGTTTACTCATTCCTGAGAAGCTAGTAGTTCCTGTGCAAGGCGCTACAAGTAAGGATTGGAACCACAATACGTTTTGGTATGAGCCGTGGGGGCGCTCGGGTGTGCATAAAGGAATTGATATTTTTGGCGCTAAAAACACGCCTGTGGTTGCAGCAACAAGCGGTATTGTTATTTTTTCAGGTGAACTAAACCGAGGTGGCAAAGTGGTTGCGGTATTAGGTGCAAAATGGCGAGTGCATTATTTTGCACATTTAAATGACTACCATGTAAGTGCAGGGGATGTAGTTAGCATAAACAGCCAAATTGGCTTACTGGGCGATACAGGTAATGCCGCAGGAAAGCAACCTCATGTGCATTATTCTATATTATCGCTTATGCCTATGCCGTGGCTTTTTACAACACAAAGCCAAGGGTGGAAAAAAATGTTTTTTTTAAACCCACATAAAAAGTTAACTGCTAACTAACTCAGTTTTACTTATAGGTGGGCCTTTACTAATAAACTGCCAACGTAGTTAACTCGCTTGTTTTTGCTGTATTTTTTTAAAGTGAAAGAAACGCTATTTAAAGCAGGTGTTAGACTAAAGTCTATAGGTTAGATTTTCTCACTTATTAGGTTTGTTTTTATCGTTTGTCGGGGCAAGAGGATTTATCTAAAGTTAAGTTGTCGGCAACAAGCACGACTAACCAAACAGGAAGATAATCATGAAACGTACACTTTTAAAAACCATCGCTCTTGGCTCATTATTAACTTGCTCAGCT
>NZ_PNDP01000100.1:0-11989 GCF_005886415.1 Pseudoalteromonas sp. S327
GAGAAAAGCTAATAACTGCTCTGTGTAGCGCGCAGCGCCTCTGTGCCCTCGGTGGTAGATTCTTTTGGTTAAATGCACAACGTGATTAAGAGGCTATTATCACCACAGAGAACACGGAGAAGTGAAGGAGAAGAGCTAATTACTTCTCGGTGAAGCGCCTCGGTGCTAAAGTTACTTTGGGTTAAGCTAATACAGTTAAGCTACGTGGCAATCTCAATTTTAATGCCTTCCCCTAACACCTCTTTATACTTGTTTGCTAATGCATGTTTTGCATTATCATCGCCGTGTAGAATTTTTATATGGCTGGGCTTTTTCTTCATACCTGTTACAAATTTAACTAAGCCGTTTTGATCTGCATGTGCGCTGTAACCGCTAATGGTATGCACCTGTGCGTTAATTGTAATACGTGTATCGTTTATAAATACATAGCCATTGCGTGGGCCATGTTTTTGTATATCGCGGCCAAGCGTCCCCCGCCCTTGATAGCCAACAAACAATATATCGGTTGTTTTGTCACCTAAAAAGCGCTCTAGGTAATTTACTATCCGCCCACCACTGCACATACCGCTGGCAGCTAAAATAATGGCGGGTGTTTGGCGCGACGCTAAATAATTAATAATGGCGATATGCTCACTATGAGTATCTACCGTAGTTAGGTTTTCAAAATCTAGCGGATGGCGGCCTTTGGCTACTTTAAGTTTAGCCTCTGCATCCCATAAATGTTTAAATTTAATATATTGCTCGGTAAAATTGGCTGCCATGGGGGAGTCTAAAATTACATGAATATTACGCCAAGGTGAGCCTTTAGCTGATTGATGTATCAGCTGCTCTAGTTCGTAAAGTAGCTCTTGAGTACGCCCTATGCTAAATGCCGGTACTAATACTATGCCGTTATCTTTTACTGCGCGTTCAATAATCTTTTTTAGTGCGCGCGCGCGCTCTTTGCGGCCTTGATGATTTTTATCACCATAAGTTGATTCAATCACTAATGTATCTGCTTTATAGGGCGCTTTGGGGGTCGGTAGCAATGGGGTGTAAGGTGCGCCTAAGTCACCTGAAAATACCACTCTATGGGTGTTTTTATTATGTTGATTTGAGCTGGTTGTATGGGTAATGTCTATTTCAATATATGCAGAGCCAAGTATATGGCCGGCTCGCTGAAACCTCGCTTTTGCAGTTTGCTCCCCTTTGCATGGAAGGGTAAACCATGTTTTAAAGTTAACACTCACAATGTATTTTTGTAGTAAGTTTAGGCTGGCTTTTATAATTTTGGGGTCACGTGTTACACCTACTTTTAAGGCATCTTCAATAACAAGTGGGAGTAAACTTGCTGAGGCGGGAGTTGTAAATATAGGGCCTTTAAAGCCAGTTGCCAATAAATAAGGTATACGCCCTACATGATCAATATGACAATGGGTTATTATTAGCGCGCTTATATTGGTTATATCAAATTCAATAGATAGGTCGGCTTTGGCATCTTCTCCTTGAAAAAGCCCGCAATCAATTAATACGCTGGTTTGTGTATTAATCGCTAGCTCATGACAAGAGCCTGTAACTCCATTAACCGCTCCATGGTGAAGTATTTGCATAATTCCTCTGTTATTTTGAGGCAAAACTTAAACCTAGTTTTAAGTTACAAAATAGGCAAATACAATTTAATAAAATAAAGTAATTAAGGGGAAACTATTACTGCTATAAAAATTTTACTCAGAGGCTTTGTTTATATGAGCTAAAAAATAAGCTTTTATGCCTTAAATACTTATTTTTAGTTGCAATTAAAGCAATATAGTTTACTCACATTGTATTGCGACCTACAATACGCTTTGCATAAATTTAGGGTGTACTTTTTTGCTATTTAACACCACTATGTTTTTATTAATTTATTTAGGAGTGGTGTACGCTTATGGTTAACAGTGATGTATCGGCAGTAACGCAAGCTCAATACGCTAATTTTGGTTCTACTTTTTTGGGACCTTTACTTAGTTATTTTTCGCAGCAGTTACTACTTAATCAACCACAAAATACACCTGTTTACTTTTTAGCCCGCGAAGGTTATTGGTTACAACGAGCTTATAACCAATATTTACATGGCGCAAATGCGCAGCGTAATAGCTATTACTTATTAGTTTCTCGTGCTTTTTTATTTAAACTACTACTTAACGACGAACGTAGTTATGCGTATTCCTTAAAGGGTGAATTTTGCGGTACTTTCTATAATCTGATGCGTACACGTTTTTTGCTCTCGGATGCAGAAATTACAAATTTGTTCACTGAGCAAGTGTTTAATACTCGAATTGATCTGCAAAATGATAAAAATAAAGTCATAGCAATGTTAACAGAGAGCCATGATAAAATTGATTTACTTATTGCGCCCATTAAATATGCCTATTTGGCTTATTTAGAGTCTATAGAAGTCACCTCTCAAAGTACGTTACATTTAGTCGATTTAGGTTACTCAGGTACTATTCAGAGTTTATTAGGCATACTGCTTAGCAAAAATACCCATGGACATTACCTAATTTCTTCCAAGCCCGGTAAACACATTATTGAAGGCAATACTGCTGTAATGAAAGGTTACTTAAAAGAGGATGTGAAAATTGGTGACGGTTACATGCCGCTAGACCGCTCAATGTTTTTAGAGTCATTGATAACAGCACCAAATGGCCAGTTTAGGGACATTAAGTTTAATACTTTCAACCCTAAAACATTTGATATGTATTATGGCCGAAAAGTTGCCTCTCAGCGCTATTTTTATCTTTTAGAGCAAATTATGGCGGGCGCCTTAGGCATATGTGAACATAATGCACTGCATGCCATTAGTTTTACACCTAACGAACTAGAAACTCTACTAGAAAGCTACTTAGCTAAACCTAATATGATTCCTCGTGCAGTTAGGCACATTTTTGACATTGATGATGATGTAGCAGGCAATGGTACCGTTAATGCAATTCAATTTTTTGGTTTAGGTTAATGATAAACAAACAATTTATAAAAAAAACAGTACCTAGTGTATTCAATTTTGTTAAAAGACAACCTTTTTTATTTAGAGTAGCAAAAGGGATTGAGCGAAGGCTTGTTACTCGACAGTATGTAAAAAGTAGGGCTTTAAAGTCTTACACTCAAAAAGAGTTTAATTACCTGCTAAGAAGAGCTAAAGAAAAAGGATTGTTTGACAGTTCTTGGTACAGTGCTAATCAGTGCCGCGTATTTAGTTGCGAACAAGAAGCTTTTGAAGATTATCTACACAAGAGTGCGTTTAGCTGCGTTAACCCAAGTCCTAACTTTGACACAGAGCTTTATTATAAATGTAATACAGACATTTATTTACACGGGGAAAATGCGTTAGTGCACTATATGGCATATGGTGAGCAAGAAGGGCGCTTAGCGCTGCCCGCCACGCGCAAGTGGTACCCTAAAGCGATTAGCTCAACCGCAGATGGCACTACTAAAAGTAAAAAGATTGCTATGTGCTTTCATGTTTTTTATGGTGAGTTTATAGATTATTACGCCAACTGCTTGGCTAAATACGAACAGCAGGTTGATATATTCATAAGTGTTGCCAGCGACGAACTTGCTAGTAAAGCACAATCGGTTTTTAATGCCTGCCCTAAAATAAATAAGGTGACAGTTAAAGTTGTGCCTAATCATGGGCGCAATTTTGGACCTTTACTTGTTGAGTTTGCAAAAGATTTACAAAATTACGATTTGTTTTGTCATATGCATTCTAAAAAATCGCTTTATTCTGGCCGCGCTCAAACACAATGGGCCGATTACCTAGGCGAATACCTTTTAAAAGACCAGCACGTTATTAAGCAAGTTTTAAATCATTTTGACAATAACCCAAATACGGGAATTTATTACCCAACCTCGTTTTGGATGATGCCTAATTGGGTTAATCACTGGCTTAAAAATAAACCACATGCTAAAAAAATGGCTAACGAGTGGGAAATAGAGTTAACCGATGATTTTATTGCTTATCCTGCTGGTGGTATGTTTTGGGCAAGGCCGCAAGCACTAAAACAGCTATTAAACAAGTCGTACGATTACGATGACTTTCCTGGTGAACCTTTGCCTAACGATGGCTCAGAGCTCCATGCTCTTGAACGTTTATTAGGTTTACTTGCAGAGAAAAATGGCTACCAACAACTGTTTTATTACCCAACATCAGGACAGTTAACTCATGATAAAAGTTATATTTTATCGCAATATGTAAATAGTGCCGAAGGGTTAACTCAACAACTTAGTGGCTTTGAACACGTTAGTTTTGATGTGTTTGATACATTAGTCAGGCGTAAATACCACGCGCCTGACTACGCTAAGTTATTACTAGGTAAAAGCTTGGTGGATCAGGGTCTTGTTTTAAATGCGCATGAGTTTGTTAAAGCTCGTAATAATGCCGAATTTGAAGTGAGGCAGCAAAAAAACTTTGTAGGTGATGTAACTATTTTTGAAACGTACTTGCATTTGGCTAGTAGTTATAGTTGGACTGCTGAGCAGGCTAGTAGCTATGCAGAACAAGAGTTTGCCTACGATTTAGAAATGATTTTACCAAAAAATGAAATGGTTGATTTATTTAACCATTTAATTTTATCGGGCAAACGAATAACGGTTGCTTCTGATACGTATTATACACAAAAGCAAGTGGCGCTTATGCTTGCCAAAGTCGGTGTTAGTGTGGGGTTTGAGTTATTAGTTTCAAGTGAGCTGGGTAAACGAAAAGACAATGGCACAATGTGGCAATATATAAAAGAGAGTTTACCCAAAGGACAAAGCTTTATACATGTAGGCGATAACGCCGTAGCCGATGCACAAATTCCAGGTGACTTTGGGTTGCAAAATTTACATATTTTAAACCCTCTAGATAAATGGCATGCCGCAGGGTATGAGAATCCTTTTGTAGGAGAATTAGGTTTAAACGAAGCACACATTCTTAAATGGGGTGTATTAGTGAGTGATTTTGGTCGTTTTCCGTTTTTAGGTGAGTAGTAATTAATGTTTGAAACTTTATATTTGCATATTGGTTGGTCTAAAACTGGTACGTCAGCAGTTCAATTTCAGTTAGATTTACAAAAAGAGACTTTAAAACAGCAAGGAATCTTATATTCTACGCAGTTACAAATGAATGACCAAGCGCATCACCATTTTGCATTAGCCTTTGCGCCTATTCATGGCTACCCTGCAAAGTACAAAATACCAGAAGTGCTTGATTTACTTGAGCAAGAAATACTTGATAACGAGTGCCATTCTGCTCTGATTTCTAGCGAGCTTTCGCCTTTTTATTTTAATAATCCGCGCTTCCAGCAGTGGGCTAAAAAGTTTAAAAAAGTTGTGGTGATTGGCACTGTAAGGCGTCAATCAGATTTACTCTTGTCGTTATTTAACCAGTTAGTGAAAGACCCTCAGGTCAGGTATCAGGGGCGGTTCTTTCAAATGGCGTTGAACAATTTTCCGCGATTAAACTATTTTCAACAACTAAACCGATGGGCACAAAGCGTTGGTAAAGAAAATGTTTGGGTTATTAATTACGATGATGGTGTTGTTGAAACATTTCTAAGGCTGTTTGGGTTAATGCTTGAAAATACAAATGATAATGTGGTTATTAATGCTTCTTTACCTACCAGCGCATTATTGTTGCTACAAGAGCGTACGCAGCATGTAAGTGATGTTGTTAAGTACACAAGCATACGCGACAATTTAATTGAAGAAATAAACGCATATCCTAAAACGCATTTACCAAAAAGAATATTGCTTACAAAAGGTGAGCTACAGGCTTTAAATAGTTATTTTTTAGACTCGAATAATCTTTGTGCTGATTTTTTTACTGACAGTAACGAGCTATTTAAAAGCAAAGTATGCAAGGATGTTTTGTGTTATTAACTAGATTAAAGCATTCCTTAACACCTAAAAATAGTCAGTTTATTATTGATGATATTATTAATAGAGGCGAAAAAATAACAATAAAAAGGGGGGCTCAATACCCACCAGTAACCGTACCGCAGGCTGTTTCTAATCATGCCCGTTTTCGTGGTAATGCGTTTAAACAAAAAGGGGTCTCTGTTTTTGCATCAAATAATGCTATGGCGTGTTTAGATGAAGAAAAGGGCTTTTTTAGCCACGGCAAAGTGGTAAATGGTTTTAGCTATAAAGCAGCTGTTGATAAATTAAATAGTGCTAAAGATTATGCTGACTATTCTAAGTTTAAGGTACTTGATTTAACGTCTCCTGGCGGTAAGTTTTATAGCCATTTTTTGTTTGATGTTTTACCTAAAGTACAGGTTATAAAATCGTTGGGCATAGACTTAAACTTTTTTGATAAAATAATTATTAACTTTAAGGATTTACCTTTTATTAAAGAGGCGTGTGAGCTGCTTAAAATAGACTTTAATAAAGTAGAAGGCAGAAATGCCCAAAATAGAATATTAAAGTGTAACTGTTTTGTGTCAGTAAGTGAGCCAAGGGATGCGCTTTATACGTCTGATTGGATTGTTGATTTTATTCGTGAAACGTTTTCCTCTAACTTACCAATCAGTACAAGTACGTCTATATATATTAGTCGTAATTTAGGTAGTAAACGAATAATTACAAATGAAAATGAGCTTTTAGACGAACTAAATTTAGCCGGGATTAATACAGTATATTGTGAAAAAAACACGGTAAAACAAAATGCTAAAGTTTTTAGAGCTGCAAGCGTAGTTGTTGCCCCGCATGGTGCCGGTTTAGCTAATATAGTATTTTGTAGGCCGGGTACCACCGTGGTTGAGCTTTTCTCGAGCCATTGGTCAGATGAGTTTTGGAAGCTTTGTATCGCGTGCGGCCTTAATTATATACCTGTTCAAGTGGAACGCGAAAACGGTACAATGGCTGATTTGGCAACACTTGATTACGCTAATTCGTATTTAAAATTAAATGCTGAAAATATGCGGGTTAATAGTTTACTGAGTTTATTTAACTGCTCTGAAAATTAATGAAAACAATTATTCATATTGGCCCTCCTAAAACGGGGACATCTGCTATTCAAAAGTGGCTAAAAGATCATGCCGACTGTTTAATGTCTAATGGGGTGTATTATCCCGAACATCAACAAGATAGTAATGGTATTAGTTCAGGTAATTTTTTATCTGTTTTTTCTGCACATAATGGTGATTATGTATATAGCCCGCAGAAGCTGCAAGATACAATAGCTAAGGCACAAGCTGCAAACTGTCATACGCTCTTATTAAGCTCTGAGTTCTTTTTTAGCCGTTTACCTACGCTACTAAAAGCGATTCCAGATGCGCAGTGTATTGCATATGTTCGTAACCCAGCTCAGTTGCACGAGTCTCACTATAACCAGTCGGTTAAGCGCCATGGTAATACTGCGGTAATAAAAAGAGCTGAGACGCTACCTATGCACACGCTAAAACGCTTGGGAGAATACGGGCAACAGCTTGGTAAAAAGCTTACATTAAGAGCCTATCATGACGATTTGTTTGTAAATAAAAGCATTGTATGTGATTTTTTAAGTGTAGTATTTAATAACAATGATATTGATTTCGATGTAAAGGCCCCTGAACGGGTAAACCCAGGATATTGTTTAGAGGCTCTTGAAATTAAACGGTGTTTTAATTACTACGAGTTAGGCCAATATGCAGGCCGATTAGACAGAGTGCTACAGGCTTATGATAAAGGTATAAAACAATTTACTTTTGTTGGTAAACATCAATTTAATGACTATAAAAGACAGTCAATTCGTTGGATTGAGAGGCTTGCAGAGCAGGTGCCATTTGAACAAGCCGGCGAGTTGGTAGATGTTATAAAAAACCAGCCTCATCAAGACTTTTTTAAGCAAGAGGTTTCTAAAGCGCAGTGCTTAGATGTATTTAATTTTATATTAAAAAAAGATAAGGATTTATTACAGCGTTTAGCATTGTGTGTTTACGCACAGCCAAATGTTGAAGATAGGTTCCCTTTTGTAGCCGCTTTGTTTGAAGTTATACCTCCTAGAAGTGCTCTGCCAACTATTGTGCAGTATGTAAAAGATGCTATTTACTGCCGTTATCCAACACTTACTTTTAACAGCAGTACAACCAAAAACACAGACTTAAATAACTTTAGGAGTAATGTGAGTAATTTGCTTCAGGTGCGCTTCAGTTTAATGGCTTATATTAAGGCGTTACTAGCTTCATGATAAAGTTGATATATGTGTTTTCATCTTTAGCATTCTTCGCTACAGGACGAATTAATTGCAATATATAAGAAAATCAATCGCAAATCTGGCCAAGTTTATAATTAACTATACGCCTAATACTTGGGTTGAAAGTATTAAGAAGCACCCAAAATTAGTTGCTGTGTATAGTAATAACTTACATAAAAGCGGTCTGATGTATCAGTTACAGACCATTGAAGAGCAAAAAGCGTCTTACCTGGCATATATGAAACATCAAAGCGCTCAAATGTCGGCACAAATAAAAAGTAGCGGAAATATGGTATGCGAAAGTATGCTACTTGTATGTGTTGAACAATTTAACAGTAATGAGCTATTTATTACTTTGGCGTCTATAAAAGCTCAGCACCTGCCTTTTTCTAACGTAATTTTTTGGTGTAAAAATACAGACGAAAAGAATTTAAATCACTTTTTGCCAAAGCATTGTGATTTTGAGTTTGTTGTTACATCTGATCTAGTTGGTGATGCCCGACTGAATAAAGTAAAAACTAAAGCAAGTTTTGTTGTATATAGTGGAGATAAACTAGATAGTTATTTAACGTTTGCATTAACTACTCATATAAATTTAGATACGCATTTAGCTTATTTTGATACTGACAAGCTCAGTAATGAGCGCGAAAGAGAGTACCCTGACTTTAAGCCTGACTGGAACCCTGATTTACAGTTAACTGCGGGTTATATTAATTCAGGATTATGGGTTAAAACGTTAGCCGATTTTGCATATGGATGCGGTACATTGAGTGCATTTAATGTCGCAAGGTATATGGTTTTTTGTTATTTAAATAATTTACCTTTAACAATACAGCATATACCGCTTGTAATGCTTTCAAGGTCATCTAATTTAGTTAGCTTTGCTAATGCAAAAGCATTTTTGGAACCCTTATATAATAAAGTGGCTGAAATAGACAATAGCAATGACTTGCCGACTTTATCTTTACGGTGGCATTTAGACTATAAACCGCTTGTTTCTATAATTATTCCTACTTGTAATGCTAAAGAGCTAGTACGAGCATGTATTGATTCAATTTTAAATAAGTCAACATATACTAATTACGAAATATTATTAGTAGATAATAATTCGGACGACAGTGAATCCCTACGCTATTTTAATCAGCTAAGTGAGCACCCTAAGATCACGCTATTAACGTATAATAAGCCTTTTAATTATTCCGCTATAAATAACTTTGCTGCTAAGCAAGCCAATGGTGAGGTGCTCGCTTTAGTTAATAATGATATTGAAGTAATTTCACCCGATTGGCTTTTAAATATGGTTAGCCATGTAATGCGTGAAGATATAGGTTGTGTAGGTGCAAAGCTATTATATTCAGATAAACGGATTCAACACGCAGGTGTAGTAATGGGCTATGGAGGTGGCGCTGGGCACGGACACAAATATTTTCCTGGTGATCACCACGGCTATATGAACAGACTTATTGCTACTCAAAATTATAGTGCTGTAACTGCAGCATGCTTGCTTATTAAACAAAATGATTTTTGGGCGGTTGAAGGTTTAAACGAAGAAAGCTTAGCGATTGCTTTTAATGATGTTGATTTATGCCTAAAAGTGCAGCAATTGGGACGACGTAACTTGTATTGTGCTGAAGCGGTTTTGTATCATCATGAATCGGTTTCAAGAGGCTATGAAGATACTCCTGAAAAAGTTCAACGCTTTGAAAATGAACTAAATTACCTAAAGTCAACATGGCAGGATACGATACTATCAGATCCTGCTTATAATCCAAACTTAACCCTTCGTAGGGAAAACTTTTCGATAAAACCCTTTGAATAAGTGTTGTTAGTTGCAAATAACTCACTAATAGTTTTTTTGAATCATAAATAAAAGTGCGATAAAATGACAGAATTGCTAAGTATATATGACTGTTATTTGGTTGTTTTAACTTTATAGAGATAATATGAATCCAACCTCGGCTGCAAACAGTCATTTTTATATGAATACACCACAAGCTTTACCTTTAAGCGTAGAGACTGTTTGTGGGATGTCTGTTTACAAAAACGATAAAATTGAGTGGGTAACGCAAGCTGTTGAAAGCGTTTTAAACCAAACTCTCCCACCAGACTTATTTGTTGTTGTAATTGATGGTGGTATAGCCGATGCCATTTCTTTGTATTTATCAGAAACAGAAAAAAAACACACTAATTTTATATTGGTACATGGTACTCAAAACCAAGGGTTGAGTGCATGTATGAATTATATCATTGAGATGACACTTCCTTTGGCTCCTAAATATTTTTTTAGAATGGATGCCGACGATATTTGCGTATTACACAGATTTGAAAAGCAGGTCACGTTACTTGATAAGCATAGTGAAATAGACGTGTTAGGTTCTGCATTATGGGAAGTCGATGAACAAGGTGTAAGGGCTGGAGTTCGTAGGCTACCACTCACTCACTCTAAACTGTTATCTTCCTTTTCTAGGCGTTGCCCTATAAACCATCCCACTGTTGCTATTAGGTACTCGGTCTTTAAAAGAGGGCACAGATATTTAGCAGATAAGCTAAACACACAAGATTACTTTTTATGGATTGCTTTAGCGAAAGATGGTTATAAATTTGCCAACGTTAAAGAGCCTTTGTTGCATTTTAGGCGCGTAGATGGTTTTTATAAAAGGCGTGGACGAGGTAAATCAATTAACGAATTTAAGGCTCGATTATTAGCTATGGAGGCTCTTTCGCAACGTTCATTACAAAACTACAGTTATGCGACTTTTGTATTGCTTTTAAGAATGATGCCGTCGTGGGGGATAAAGTTTGCCTATAAAGTAGATCGTTTCTTATTAAATTTAAAAAAGCATAATTAGCATATGATTGGTGCCGTTTTAGTCGTTTATAACCCTGATATTACGTTGACAGAACGTTTACTTACTCGGTTATACGGCCAAACAGATGAGGTGGTAATAGTTGATAATAGCCCTAAGCCAAATGATTTTAAAAAGGTTATTGAACACTACCATTATATACATTTCCCTGATAACAAAGGGATTGCTGCAGCACACAACGCAGGCCTCATATTTTTACTTAAGGCTGGTTGTGAATATGCGCTTTTACTCGATCAAGACAGCTTAATCCCAAGTAATTTAGTTTTTGAATTGCATAGCTTATTTGAAGCTTCAAAAAAGGTACAACAAAACATTGTTGCAATAGGGCCACGTATTAAGTGTAGCTTTTCAGATAAAAATGTTCGCCCTCGTATACAGCATGATGTGTTTGAATACGAAGATTTAGTGGGCGTTACACAAATAATAGCCTCAGGTATGATGATTGATTTGAGTGCATTGGATCATATTGGGCTTAAAGATGAGTCATTATTTATTGATGGTGTAGATCATGAATGGTGTTGGCGTGCTCGTGATATGGGGTTTGATATTGCTAAGGCCAAAAATGTAGAAATGGTGCACCGGTTAGGCGATTCGCGTAGTAAGTTTGTAGGCGTAACTTATAAAGTAGGCGCACCTATTAGGCTTTATTATCAATTTAGAAACATTCTACTTTTGAGCCGCAGGCCTTATGTGCCAATGTACTGGAAACTCAGATGCTTATTTTTTATGCCTGTAAGGTTATTTTTAAATTCGGTTATGCAACAAAATAGGCGCAAGCGTTTGGTGTTTATGCTTAAAGGTATTGTCGATGGGGTACTAGGCCGAAAAGGGCCGTATAAATCGAATTGGAAGTAAGTGAGCGAAAGACTAAGCGTTTGGGTTAAGCCCATAAAAAATGAATAGATTGTTATCACCACAGAGAACACAGGAAGAGAAGGAGAAGATCTTT
>NZ_PNDP01000101.1:0-1329 GCF_005886415.1 Pseudoalteromonas sp. S327
GCGCCTTGTATCTCTCGTTGATAAATGATTAGCTATCATTTATCACATCGAAGTCAGTGAGCTTGCCTTTGCGCCTAGTATTTAATACTGCTCCGTAGATAAAGCCCTGACTTTCTATTCTCACAAACTGAATGGTATCCAAGCACACTTTTATTTAAGTAGATGCTGTATGTACAAGGGGAGTAAGTAGAGATGATGTTTATCGGCATTGATATTAGTAAAGAGAAAGTTGATTTATCGTGGTTGAGAGACCAGCCTACAAACAAGATTAAAACAAAAGTCTTTAAAAACAAGCATCAAGACTTTGAGAAAATAGAAAAGTGGCTTTTAAATACAACTAAAAGCGTTGCTAGTGAGCTCGTTATCACCCTCGAACCAACGGGTGTTTATCATGAAGCACTGATGTATTTTTTACATGAGCAAGGCTTTAATATTATTTTAGCGAATACAGGCAAAGCGAAAAAGTATGCTGACGCGTTAAACATAATTCATAAAACAGACAAATCTGATGCAACGATGCTTGCCCACTACGGCTGTGCAAAGCACGCAGTCGTTGATTATTGGCAACCTGAAGCGTTAGAAGTTAGAGAGCTTAAAGCTCTTATCCGTCGTTTAGATGCGCTTGAGAGTAACCGGCAACGAGAAGCTAACCGATTAGAAGCAAGTGAATTCAGCAACGTTTCAGCACGTGTTCGCCAATCGATAAAAGTGACTATCGCATTTTTAGATGACGAAATTAAACAGCTTAAATCTGACATTGATGATCACATAGATAATGAGCCTGGTTTAAAAAGAAACAGGAAACTACTAGAGTCTATACCTGGCATTGGGCATGTATTATCGAGAGAGCTGACATATTTGTTTGCGGCTAAAAAGTTTAATAAAGCCAAAGAAGCAGCAGCTTATTGTGGATTAATCCCACGGCACAATGAATCGGGTAAATTAAAAGGGCGAACAACAATCAGTAAACTTGGGCCAGCCAGAATTCGCTGTAAACTCTACATGGCAGCCATTGTCGCTGGGCAATGGAATAAAAGAATAAAACGACACAAGTTAACATTAATAAATAACGGTAAAACACCGATGCAAGCTGTATGTGCGAATATGAGAAAGCTCATTCATATATGTTTTGGTGTAATAAAAAACCAAGAAGAGTTTAAGCTCCAAGAAAGTTAAGTACGACCTTGAAGCTTAAAATGAGAGATGGTATCTACAGCCTAAATTTAGCATCGTGGCTATTTTACTTCTGGACGCACAACTTGTTGGCGTGACGGGCAAAGCCTGTAATAAAGGATTTATCCTCGAAGAGATGTAGAGCTGCTGCGCTTT
>NZ_PNDP01000102.1:0-12189 GCF_005886415.1 Pseudoalteromonas sp. S327
CTTTTATGGAGTCAGATCAAATATGCGTTCGCTTTATATCAACAAGCAGAATTACGATAAGTGCGTTGGGTTTGTGTGTAAACGCAAAGCTTGCTCGCGTGAAAAGCGCAGCTTTTAATCTGTTTAAAGCCACTTAAAAACAAAAACCGATGTTTTACCTAAACATCGGTTTTTCTTTACTGAAAGCTGATAGCTAAAAACTAACTACTTTACTTTATACGTTGGGTTTCGCTTCGCTCTTCCCAACCTACGTTATTTGCCTATCGCTTCTTTGGCGAACAGGTGTTTTATTGGGCCTAGGTTATCAACGAGTGACAGCCCGACTCCACGTATCAGCTTTTTAACCGGGTTGGCTCCTTCAAATAACTCTTTAAGCCCTTGCATCATGGCTATGTGCTTTTGCGCGTCGAGCTTGCGGGTGCGCTCGTAATCGCGAAGTGTACGGGTACTCGCAAACTCTTTACTATCACTTGTCAGTAGCTCAATTAAATACGCGGCGTCTTTTAGGCCTAGGTTCATACCAAGCCCTGCAAGTGGGTGAATGGTGTGCGCTGCATCACCCATTAATACCACTTTGCCACTTACCCATTGCTGGGCGTAGCGCATTTTAAGTGGAAATGCTGCGCGTTTACTTTGCACTTCACACAGCCCGCATTGGCCATCTATGGCTGCCATTACAGCTTTATTAAAAGTAGTGTCGTCCATTGCTAGCAATTCATCGCAATGATTAGGGCTGGTAGACCACACAATAGAATGGGTGTTGTCATCGCTAAGGGGTAAAAATGCCAGTGGCCCAGTTGGTAAAAACACTTGGCGTGCGGTGTTTGCGTGTGGCTCTTTGGTTTTAACCGTAGCAACCAATGCATGATGGTCGTAATCTTTAAAGCTTAGCGCCATATTAAATTGTTTACGAATAGCCGAATTTGCGCCATCGGCCGCCACCAGCAGCTTAGCAATAATAGGCTCACCGCTTTTAAGGGTTATAAATACGTCGGACTCACTTTGGTGTATTTGTTGATACTCAGTATCAAACATCAGTGTGGCAGTGGGGTGTTGCTCTAGCTCTTTTATAAGTGCAAAACGAATAATATCGTTTTCAACTATATGGCCTAAGTGTTCAAGCTCAAGTTGCTCGTTATTAAAGGTTATTTTACCAAAGCTGTCGGCGTCGCGTACGTCCATATGCGTATAGGCACACGCTCGCTCTGCCATTATGTGTGGCCATACGTTTAATTGCTCAAACAGGTTTTGGCTTGCAATACTCAGCGCACTTACCCGCAAGGCGTATTCATCACTTGGCGGTAATTGCTTTGGCGCGGCCTCTAGCACCACAACACTTACATTGGCTTTAGCGAGTCCTAACGCGAGGGTTAAGCCTACGCAGCCACCACCCACTATACAAACCTGTGCTTGCTTCATAAACGTGTACCTTGTTTAACTTGCCCCATTAGCTGCTTGGCCAACGGTGCTTTTAATGCGGGAAATAAATCCATTGAGAAAAGCCCAATGCTGCGCCCAAGCGCTAATACCCGTGACGAGTTTGAAAAAAGCCTAACCAGTGCGTCGGTTAAACTCATTACGGTATTTATATCGCTGCTACGCTTTTGTGAATACTCACGGGTAAACGCATAACTGCCTAACTCGTTTTTACTTGTTGCAATTAAATTACTAAGTACTTGTACATCACGCAGGCCTAAATTAAAGCCCTGCCCTGCAATGGGATGAATAGCATGAGCAGCGTTACCAATGACTACCGTACGATGCGCTGTTAATGATTCAGCTTGGCCATATACTAGCGGGTAGCTTGTGCGTGTGCCCACTTTTGTAAATTGCCCTGCCCGATAACCAAATGCACTTTGCAGTGCGTTTAAAAAATCATTTTCGTTTAAGGCTGTATGCTGCTCAACGTGCTGTTGCTTCATGCACCACACTAATGAATAACGGCTATTGCTCATTGGTAAAAGCGCCATAGGGCCGTGCTCGGTAAAGCGCTCATACGCATGGTTGTTATGCCCGCCTGCTACTTCAACATTGGCTATAATAGCGCCTTGTTCATAGGGCTGAGTATTAAAGCCTAAACCCAGTAAGTTACGGGTTGGAGATTGCGCACCATCGGCAATAACCAGTAGCTTAGTATTAAGTTGCTCGCCGCTTTGTAAAGTAACCTCATTACTGTTTAGGCTTTGCTTAATAGCGCTTACGCTATCGGGGCAATAAAGTGCAATACTCGCTTGCGTTAAACGCTGATACAGTGCGCGGCCAAACGGGTTTACCTCAACCACGTAACCTAATGACGGTTTAGCAAACTCGTCGCAACTAATATGTGCTTTACCAAAGTGACCACGATCCGACACGCTTACTTTTTTTATTGCTGCTGTGTATGGCGCACGTGGCTCAAATAAATTTAACTGCTGTAAATACTCAACCGACTGCTGTGCAAGGGCAATACTTCTGTCGTCAAAACTTGGGTGGTAATCGCCCGTTACTTGGTTTGCTTCTACTACCGCAATAGCGAGTGAAGGGTTTGTTTTAGCAATGCTTAGCGCACAACTTGCCCCTGCAAGCCCGCCCCCAATAACAACGACATCAAACTGCTTAGCCACTTTATTTCTCCAAGCTTATGCGCTTTTTGCACTTTGCATAAGTGCTTCTATATCGTTTATGGTTTTAGGCACACTCAAGGTGAGGTTTTCATGCCCTGACTCAGTAATAAGTAAATTATCTTCGATACGAATACCAATGCCTTTATATTGCGGCGGTGCGTTTGAATCTTCACTAATGTAAAGCCCAGGCTCTATGGTTAACACCATGCCTGGCTCAAATGCGCGCTCAACGTTGTTTTGTTTGTAATCGCCTACATCGTGAACATCAAGGCCTAACCAGTGGCCAAGACCGTGCATGTAATATTCTTTACAGGCACCTTTTGCCATTAGCTCATCAAGGTCGCCGGTTAAAATACCTAAATCAAGTAATCCTTGAGTCATTACTTCCATTGCACGTTTATTGGCATGCGACATAAACCCGCCGGGTTTAACTTCTTCAAAAGCCACTTCTTGGGCTTTAAGTACAATGTTATAAAGCGCGGCTTGAGGTTCGCTAAACTTGCCATTAACCGGAAAAGTACGCGTAATATCGGCAGCGTAACCTTGTAACTCACACCCTGAGTCAATTAATACTAGGTCGCCATCTTTTAGCACATCGCTATTTTGCGTGTAGTGCAAAATATTAGCGTTATCGCCACTGCCAACAATGGTGCCGTACGCTGGGTGCGGGGCTCCGTTCATTGCATAATGATGATGCAGCTCTGCCTCTAGCTGAAACTCTGTAGCACCAGGGTGCGAATAACGCATTGCACGCATATGCCCACGGGCACTTATTTCGCAGCCTTCACGCATAATGTTTACTTCGCTTGGCGATTTAAACAAGCGCATTTCGTGAATAAGAGCACGCACATCTTTTATCGTACTCGGTGCCTGATAGCCTTTTTTAGGCGCGCTGCGAAGTGTGTTTAACAAGGTAAATACTTTGGTATCAAAACTTGGGTAAGCGCCTTGTGCATAAAATAAAATCTGCTGACCGTTAACCAAATCTAATAATTGTTCAGTTAGCTCACTTAATGCGTAAGTTTCGTCGAATAAGTACTCATTTTTAGCTTTTTCGAAGCCAATTCTGCGGCCGTGCCAAATTTCGGCCAGTTTATCTTTATCAAGACAAAATAACGTACTTGGCGTATCGCTGTTATTACACAGCACTAAAACGGCATCGGGTTCGTTAAAGCCGGTTAAGTAAAAAAAGTCGCTGTCTTGTCTAAATGCATATTCCGTATCGCGGCTACGAGTTACTTCACTGGCCGCAGGAATAATGGCCACACTATTTGCATCCATTTTCGCAAGTAAACGCTCACGGCGTGCTTTAAATTCTGACTTCTGTATTTCAACCATACTTTAACAACCCGTTTTATTTAGATTAATGTAGTGTTTTTTTAGGTGCTTTTTCTTTGCCAAGCTCGGCAAAACAAAGCAATGCCGATACACGTACATATTCAATCACTTCATGCAGGGCTTGGCTGTCTTCTTCGGTTTCGTCAAACATGGTATCTAGGCGTGTAATTTCGCTAAAATCGCTAATAACTTCTTTTACATCTGCCGATAACTTACCGTAATCTTTTTGCTTTAAACCAAATCCAAGCATAAACCCTGCAACCCATGATACGAGGCCATTGGCTTGATCGATGAGTGTTTCATCATCGCTTGGTAAAAATAAATCGAACGCAAAAGCTTCATCGTTAAAACTTGCTACCACTTGCTTATAAATGGTGCCAAAAAACTGCTTTAGGTCGTTGCTAAACGCTTGGCCATCATTAAATACATCGCTTAATAGGCCTAAGTATTCTTTGTCATCAATACTTAAACCACACGCTAGTAATCCACTAATTACGCCGTGCGCTTCTGCCGGTGAGACAAAAATTTCGTTTTTTTCTAAAAGCAGCTGGGCTTTTTGGTAATCTGGTAAGTCGCTCATGTTTATATCTTCGCTTTGCTAGTTAAGGCAATGCTACCACTCGATAAAAAGCAACTCCAATTAATTGTATGATCCTGCTCAAAAAGTAGCATGATAAGTAAATAGCGAGTTACCAGCGGGCAAAAACTGCTCGAACGGTTCAATTTTTTACGTTTGGGGTTTAAGGAATGGATTATGTCTTATATACTGAACTTGTTCCCTGGGGTGCCGGAGTTTGGTTAAGTCCCTGAGCCGATAAATTTTATACCAGGATTTCTGTTCGTCTACTATTGTGCAAGCTCGGCATGTACCGAGAAGCCTACGGTAGACCGCAGCTTTCCGCCCTGAAACCTTCTGGTTTCAGGACTGACGCCGGACACCGCACGCTTGGGGAACACTTTTCTTATTTTTCTGTTTTTGCATTTTTTGCTACTCCCCTGTTTTTAAATACCCTTTATTACCTTTATAAATTTTTAGCAAAAAAAAGCTGCAATTGATATTAATCAACCACAGCTTAGTCCTAGAACACATTTCGTTATTTATCTAAACCAGCTTTGAAAACGCTCCATCAGCATATAGTTTACTGGCACTAATATAAGCGTAATAAACGTAGCAAACACAATACCAAAGCCAAGGCTTACTGCCATTGGAATTAAAAACTGTGCTTGTGTCGCCTTTTCAAATAGTAGCGGCATTAAACCAATAAAGGTGGTTAAACTTGTGAGCATTACTGGGCGAAAACGTGCAGCCCCTGCAAGTTTAACCGCATCAATAATTTTGCCGCCTTCACTGCGTTTTTTATTAATAAAGTCGACCAACACAAGTGAATCGTTAACCACCACACCAATAAGTGCCAACATACCAAGTAAGCTCATAATGGTTAACTCCATCCCCATAACCCAGTGCCCTATTACAGCGCCTATCATGCCAAACGGAATAACGCTCATTACAATAATTGGCTGCATGTACGATTTAAGCGGTATAGCTAATAGTGAGTAAATAATAAAAAATACAAATAACAATGCCCAAGCAAGCGAGCCAAACGACTCTCTTTGCTCTTTAGCTTCACCTTCTAGCTTGTAATCAACACCTGGGTATTGCTGCATTAATTCATCTAAATACTCAGTTAGGTCGGCTTGCAGCGCGGTCATGTTGGTATTGCTTTTTTCTATGTCGGCAGTCACGTTAAGTGTGCGGTAGCGGTCTATTCGGTTAATCGTAGATGGGCTTTGCCCTGCAATTAATGTAGCTACATGCGAAAGTGGCACCGAGCCGCCCGTAGGCGTAGTAATAAGTATATTTTGTAAGTCGGCTACAGAGCGGCGCTCTTCAATAGGTAGGCGTACCATAACGCGTACATCGTCACGCCCGCGTTGAATACGCTGCACCTGCGAGCCAAAAAACGAGTTACGTACTTGGTTTGCTACATCAACTCGGTTTAAGCCCAAAGCAAAGCCTTGCTCGGTAAGCTCTATTTGCAACTCTTCTTTACCATCAGACATGCTATCGGCAATATCAAATACGGTTGGGTAAGTACTTAAGCGCGCTTTAACGCTTTCGGCAATTTTTTGTAACGTATCGAGCGATGTACCACTTAGCTGCACATCTATAGGGTCTGAGCTGCGTCCTATTTCGGCCCTAAAGGTTACGCTTTCGGCGCCAGGAATAATTCCTATTAAATCGCGCCACTCACTTACCAGCTCGCGTGAGCCAATGTCTGAGTCGCGGCTCTCTGCAGGGGTTATTTCAAAGCGCACACTGCCTGAGTTAGACGCGCCACCACGCCCACCGGTTGAGGCTAAAATATTTAATATAACGCTTTCGCCGGTATCTTCATCGCGGTATTTGTCTTGCAATAACTGCGCTTTTTGCGACATATCCATTACATACTTATTGGTAACTTCAAACGGCGTGCCTGTTGGCAAGGTTAATGTTACTCGTACGGTTTCGCTTGGGATACGCGGAAAAAATACAAACTTAGTCCACCCACTGGTTATTAAAGTTAAAATTATAAAAAACACACCAACAAACAAACTCACCGTCGCTAATTTATAGCGCAATGCTTTAGCTAAAATAGGCTGATAGTATTTTAAAATAGCGCTTTCAAATCCGTCTGCAAAACGCTGCTGAAGTACTTCAAGCTTTGATGATTTTGTTTTTTGATTACGTAGTTTTATGTACTTTAAATGAGCTGGCAGCACAAACTTAGACTCAATTAACGAGAACAGTAATACCGGAATAACCACCACCGGAATTTGTGCAAACAAGGCACCCCGCGCGCCTTCAATAAACGCTAAAGGTAAAAAAGCCGCTACGGTTGTTAGTACCCCAAAGGTAACTGGTGTTGCTACTTCTTGCGTGCCTAAAATGGCAGCTTGTTCGCCCGACTCTGCGGTTTTTAAATGAGTATAAACGTTCTCCCCCGTTACTATGGCGTCATCCACCACAATACCCAGTACTAAAATAAAGCCAAATAAGCTCATAATATTAAGGGTTACACCAAAAATAGGCATCGCAATAAATGCGCCCATAAACGAAACAGGAATACCAATAAACACCCAAAATGCGATGGCTGGGCGTAAAAATAAAGTTAGCAAAGCCAGTACTAAAATGCCCCCTTGTAGGGCGCTGCTGGTTAGCGTAGCAATACGGCTTTTTACAACTTGAGAGTCGTCATCCCAGTAACTTAATTCAAAACCTTGTGGTAACGAGCTTTGCTTAGACTCTATGTAGTTTTTTACATCATCTGCGACATCTATCGCACTTTGCGGCCCTATGCGGTATACATCTATAAAGGCGGCTTGTTTACCATTAAAGCGTGTACGTACCGGGGTCTCTTCAAAGTCATCATTAATGTTTGCTATATCACCTAAGCGTATTACTGTACCGTCGCTCTGATTTTTAACTACAATGTTTGCAAATTCATCTTTTCGGTAAGCTTGCCCTTTTGAGCTTATAAGTACATCGCCCCCTTCTGTTTTTAAATTACCAGCCGAAATATCAGAGCTCGACTTAGCCACAGCGGTAGATATTTGCGCAAGGGTTAAGTTGTATTGGCGAAGTGTATCTTGGCTTACTTCTATGGCGAGCTCGTAATCGCGTACACCACTTAGCTCAACCTGCGTAACATTAGGAAGGCGTAAAATATCGTCGCGTACTTGCTCGGCGTATTCTAAGGTTTCTTTTTCACCGTAATCGCTCGCTACGGTAACAGCTATTACTTCGCGTTTTCGCTCGGCAAGCGCCACAATGGGCTTTTCAGCATCGGCCGGAAAAGTGTTTATAGCATCTACACGGCTTTTTATATCGGCTAATAATTCGCGCGGGTCGTAGCCACTTTCTACTTCTATAGTTACCGACGCAGAGCCCTCTGATGAGCGGCTAGAAATTTGCTCTATACCTTCTAAATCTTGAACGGCTTCTTCTATTCGAATGGTAACCCCTTGCTCTACATCCTCAGGGGTTGAGCCGCGCAAAGTAACGCTTACACTTATGCGATCTGTTTCAAACGATGGAAACACCTCAAGCGGTATTTGACTCGATAAACTAAATAAACCCGATAGCAGTAACGTAATAAGCAATAAATTGGCTGCTACATGGTTTTTTGTAAACCAAGCAATCATGGCTTATCTCCTTGTGCAGCGCGGCGTTTTTGTATTAGCTCTTCAACACTAACTCCCATTTCTTGCGCTTTTTTTTCTAGCTGCTCACGCGATGGACGCTTACCTTTGCCTGCGCCATTTGGGCCTTTTGCTCGCATATTTTGCGTATCGGTTTCGCCTAAAATGCTTACTGCTGTGCCTGAACTTACTTGCCCAAGCGGTGTAATTACTAACTTATCGCCTGGATTGAGGCCTGTTTTTACCATAGCTTGTGTAGCATTTTGCCATGCAAGCGTAATATTTTTACGCTTTAGCAGCCCCTCTTCAACCACATACACGTAGCTGCCTTGGTAAATAGTACTATTAGGGATTATTAACGCATCAGGCACTGTTTTACCGCTAATTTGCGCAGTGATGTATTGCCCAATTTTAATTGGGTATTGGTTATTAGCCGTGGCTTTGTAAGGGTCATTTATTTGCGCAACAATATACAATTGCTGTGCACCTTCATCGATAGCGCCTTCAGTACGTATTATTTGCCCTTGCCATGTTTGCTCGCCCACTAAGTCAGATTTAAACTTAACGAGTGAGCCGGCTTGGTTTTTACTGCCATCTCTGTATTGCTCTGGCAAACTAATATACGAAAGGTCTTTATTTTTAATTGGTAAGCGCACTTCAACGCTGTCTATGGCATAAATAGTTGCAAGTTCTGTGTTTTCGCTTACCACTTGGCCAAGGTCTACATTACGACTAAGCACACGCCCAGCGTAAGGCGCTGTAATTTGGGTGCGCTCTAAATCAAGCTGTGCTTTTTCAAGTGCGGCTTGTGCTGAAAGTACTTGTGCTTGTGCAGCCGCTAGTTGGGGCTCGCGAAGTACTAAGCTGTTCGCTTGAGATGAGCCGCCTAAACGCTTCCAATCAGTAATTGCTTGTTGGCCGCGGGCTTTTTCTTCTAACAAACTTTGCTCTGCAGTAAGTAATGCTGCTTGCGCCGATTTAACCTCAGCTTGATGATCTCTATCGTCTAGCTGTAGCAGTACATCGCCTTTTTCAAAAAAACCGCCCTCTCTAAAATCATCACTTACT
The DNA here is from genome assembly GCF_005886415.1 of Pseudoalteromonas sp. S327. Lineage (NCBI taxonomy): Bacteria > Pseudomonadati > Pseudomonadota > Gammaproteobacteria > Alteromonadales > Pseudoalteromonadaceae > Pseudoalteromonas > Pseudoalteromonas sp. S327. Next base: position 9,189 of record NZ_PNDP01000102.1, read on the forward strand.
TTATTAATTTGCCCAGATGCTTGAGCAACTAACAAACTTTGAGTACGCGGCTTTACCGTGCCATAGCTATCAATAAAAATTAAGTAGTCTTGTGGTTCAATCTTTTTTACCGATACGCTCACCGTGGCTTTAGGAGGTGAGCCAAAACGTTTTGCTTCAGGTGGATTACCCTTAATAAACATAACAATTAAAATGGTGGCCACCACCACTACGGCTGGGATTAAAAGTTTTGCTGATTTAGTTTTCATCGTTATTGCTCTTAGGTTCGCTTGTTGGGGCGTTAAAATCGCCGCCAAGGGCAACGTATAGGTTTATTCGGTTAGCAATTAGCTGGTTTTTTGTTTCAATGAGTGAGCTTTGCGCATCAAAAGAGCGGGACTGGGCATCAAGCACAGTAGTGTAAGTTACTAAGCCGCTTTGGTACTGCTCAAACGACAGTTGCTCTGCTGCAAGGGCGTTTTCTTGCGCCTCTAGCGTGCTTTTATAACTGGCTTGCAAGGATTGCTGCTGAGTAATTGCGTTTTCAACATCGCTGAATGCATCGTACAAGGTATCTAAATATACTTGCTCTTGTTTTTGTGCATTTAAGCGTGCTACTTCTTCATTTGCTTTTAGCTGGCCACCATTAAATATTGGCGCAGAAATACTGCCTAATAAAGACCACGCTAAGCTTGATGGCGAGAATAAATCGCTCACTCTATCGGTGCTATCACTCACGCTTGCTGATAAGTTTAAACTAGGGAAACGCTGTTTATGGGCATAGGCTAGGCCTGCGTCGCTTGCTAATAACTGGTACCAGCTTGCGCGCAATTGAGGCTTGCGTGTAATTAGCTCAGAGGGAATACCGGTATTAATTGGCGAAAGAAAAACAGGCAGTTCAACCTCTGCTGATATATCGCCTTTGGGGTAACCGCCTAATAAACGCTCTAAAGAACGCGAGGCGCTTACAAGCGTGGCTTGTTGATTAGCAATACGCGTACGCTCGTTATTAAGCTCATTACGGGCTAAATATACATCGAGTGCTTCATTAATACCTTGGCGGTAGCCCGATTCAATAATATCTAAGTTTTGCTGTGCGTTTTCTTCTCGGCGTTTATATAAATCGAGTAACTGCTGGGCGGTTACTAAATCAAACCAGCCAGTGACAACATTGGCCACCAATTGCTGCTTAGCTTGCTCAAAACTAGCTTGTTCCGCCAAGTAGTTTAGGTTGGCTTGGCGTTTAGCATCAGATAACTTACCCCACACATCTACTTCATAGCTTAGCTCTAAAGTGACGGAGCTGGCATTATCATAACTTACAGGTCTATTGTCTTTACTGCGCCTAGTTTGCGCAGATAAATCAAGATCGGGCCAAAGCGCAGAGCCTGAAATTATTAATTGCTGCTTTTGTATTTGTACATCGTAGGCACTTTGTAACAAGGCCTGATTATTATTTAGTGCCTTATTAACAAGGTTTTCGATGTAAGGGTTTTCTAAGGTTTGCAGCCATTGCTGATCTACTGCAAGTGCATTTTGTGCTAAACCATGTTGCCATGTCGCTGCAATGTCGCTGGGTGCTTGCTCGCGCTGCTGAGGGTTTAGCGTACCCGCACAGCCGCTCAACAATACCAAGCTAAGAGCCAATAAAGTTGGCTTAGTTTGCCAAATCATAGTTAACCTAAATTACTGCCATTTATGAATGTAATTCAAGCACTTTGGCAAATTTTGCTCAACTTACTTTACATAACATTACATACGTTGCGATGAATTAACATAATAGTCAGTTATTATAAAAACCGGCAGGGAATTTGGAGGGTATTTATACAAAAAAGCAAATAGCGTGTAATACACTATTTGCTAAATGGGATAAGTAATGTTGTTAAACACAAGCCTTTAAATTTCTTTAACGAAGCTCATATATTGCTGCATATCGCCAACAACTGCTTGCGCTAATAATTCGCTTGTTTTTACTGCGTACGGCTGTTTAAAGTGAATATCCCACAACGCAGATTCACTGCGCCAATGTTCATAAACAACTAATGTATCGTCGTTATTTTCAATACTATATAAATCAAACACTAAGTTACCAGGCTCCTGGCTGCGCGTTTGCGTTACATGAGTTTCGAAACGCTCAATGACTTTATTTTTAAAACTTGGCTTAATCTTAAAAATAAAAAACACAATACATATGTCATCTTCAGGGTTAACAACTTTTGTATTACGCTCATGCAGCGGAGCTGGCATTGTATCTTCTAATAACATGACCTGTGGCGCCGATTGGCTGATTTCAGCCAACGCACTTAATAACGTTTGTGTGTAATCTTGTGCGCCATGGTAATCAACTGCATTTTGATCTTCAAAACGCTCATAAGCAAAAAAGACGCCTGGCTCGTTTTTATCCTGATATAAACGCATCTCTATAAGACCTGTTTCGGCTTTAGCGCCTTGCTTGTCTTCTTCTAGTAGCGCTTTAAATTGTGCGATGTGCTCGTCTTTAATATCAAACTTAACAATTTGCGTGATCATAATTAGCTCCAGCTTTAAATTACTTATACCAATACGCTTAATTAAGTGATCTATTTTGAGGCTTGAAAAACGTGCTGATAGCTAGGCAAAAAAGCCGCTATTTAGTTGTTCTAAATAGGAACTTTTAACGCCGGTAGTGACACGTTTAGCCCCGCAAAATGATTAAGTATTATTGCGGATTGGCGTTATTAGGGCTAAAGGTACCCTGCACTTTATTACTTAAATCAATCATATTGAGTGAGTAAATGGAGTGAGTAATAACAGCACCTAACCTTTTGATGAGGTAATTATGCGCATGCAAACAAGGGAGAAAAAGAGAGGATATACCCAATTAATATGGACTGTTTTGTCCATAATAAATTTTAAGCAAAAAAAAGCCCCGCATGTGTATGCAGGGCTTTAATATAAATGGTGCCTCGACCCGGAATCGAACCAGGGACACGAGGATTTTCAATCCTCTGCTCTACCAACTGAGCTATCGAGGCACATAATG
>NZ_PNDP01000103.1:0-2011 GCF_005886415.1 Pseudoalteromonas sp. S327
ACCAGAGTTTGAACAGCCATTCAATAGCTGTGCACTTAATGTAGAATCTAAAAACTACACAGAAGCTGAAGCCATTTGTACACAAGCAATTGCCTTATTAAAAGAAAGCCGTGGCCCACGTTTAAAAGTACGCGAACTTACATCGTTTGCATTAAGTAACCGTGGTGTAGCCCGCATGATGGCCAAAAAAGACACCGCAGGCCTTTCAGATTTATACGAAGCGTATCAAATTTCTAAAAACTCACTGGTATCTCATAATTTAACGCGTGCTAAAGAAGATTTATCGTTATAAAAACGTTTTATAACGCGATAAAAAAGCCGATGAAGGGATAATCCTGCATCGGCTTTTTTGTATACAATTGAAAGTTTTATATCGTGTTTTTATCGAATAGACCAAAATTGTTATAAAGCGATTTTTGTTTAGGTAACTGGCTTGTTTGAGTTGTTGAGCAACTATTATTAGTTAACAAGTATAGAGCCTCGCTTAGAAGAGGATCTTTGGTATCGCCCCAATCAGAATTAATGGTATCTTCGGCGTAACAATCTGCAGGTAAACCATCAAAGTAATCACCATAGCCAGCTGAGTTAGTCATTTTAAAGTTTATGGCAAACACAACGTGGTCACAAAGTTGATTAATATCCATGCCAACAGGCTTTCCTCCTGTGCTTGTGCCAACTACTTGAACATCAATGTAAGGTTCTAGCGCATTTATTACCACTTCGCTGGCAGACAATGTTTGTTCAGTGGTAAGTATTACTACACGAGGTAAATTTAGGCGTGGTTGATTATTATTTAACTCGAAATCTACGCTGTTAGTTTCACGGTTTTTATTATATTCGTAATTAAACATAGGCTTGCCAAGCACGTTCTCAGCAGCAATTTGGCTTGCTAGTTGTTTAGCTACATTAAGGTAACCGCCCCCGTTATAGCGTAAATCAAGTACTAGCTCTGAAACGCCCTCTTGCTCGAATAACGAAAATGCGTCATCTAAGTCTGGGGCACTGCGTTCAATAAAGCTATTAAAGGCCAGGTAGCCAACCTTACCTGTACTAGATTCTAATATGCGGGCGTCTAGAATAGTGTTTGTGCTAACCGTTGCGCGTGCCATAGTGCCGGTTTGTTCTTCACCGTTTAAATCTATCCACGTTACGTCTACTGTATAGCCTTCTTCTTCAGGCCCCAATAAGGCATCGTAGTCAAACGTATTGTTGGTTATTGCTTCTTCAATATTTACGCCATTCATTTTGGTGATTAATGAGCCTCTGGTTAACCCCATAGCTGCTGCATTACCATCGTCAAATACATACTTTACAAGAAGACCGTTAGATTCTATTTTGTTTGCTAAACCATAACCAAAATAACTCGCGTTAAGGTATCGGTCTTCATATTCTTGCGCGGTGACTACATAACTGTATTTATCTAATTCTACTTGCGATTTAACTTCGGTCATTAAATCGCTTAATGAGTCAAATGTAGATGGGTTTGTTGAGGTATTTAGCTGCTCACTCCAAAGGTAATCTGTTTGGAGGTAGTCCCAAAGGGCTTCGTTTTGTGCTGTTTGACTAGCACATACTGCAGGGTCGGAACTTATAATATCGCCTTCGTTCTCTGAGGAGCCCCCACATGCACATAATAATAAAAATGAGCTAGATAAAACTATATTTTTTGTTTTTTTAATCATGACAATCCTTGTAAATATTGGGTTAATTAACAAAGTTACAACACTAATGCTTTTTTGGCAATAGGTAACCATTGTGTAAATTGTTGAGTTTATTTAAGTTTATTTATAGCTTTCAGTCGGCCAATCTTCTGCTGTAAAAGAAGGGTAGGCTAAGTCTATAAGTTAGTATTTCTCATTTATTAGGTTTGTTTTTATCGTTTGTCGCTGCGCTCAGAATTATCTAAAGTTGAGTTGTCGCCAATAAGTACGACTAACCAAACAGGAAGATAATCATGAAACGTACACTTTTAAAAACCATCGCTCTTGGTTCATTATTAACTTGCTCAGCT
>NZ_PNDP01000104.1:0-568 GCF_005886415.1 Pseudoalteromonas sp. S327
TCGGTAGTAATATGTCCGTTTGTTAATGCACTACCTACGCCTTTAGGATGTCCTAAAGTGGAAATGGCGCCATTACCTTTAATACGCAACGACTCTCGCTCAATACCACGTTTGATCCCTTTAATTGCGTGCTGATGCGGTGTTGCTGATAACGCGTTTAGCGCGCTAGATAAATCATGTATAGTCAAAAAATGCTTCCTCGGCCACGTGGCTTAATCTTAGGGTTATGGGGGCTAATTGCCCATACTCAAGATTAAATTGTTAAGAACAATATAATTTTTCAAAATTTTTAGCTATTTACCCTGTTGAGCATGCGCTTGATACAATAAGCATCAACCAGCAAGCTAATCTTGCCACTGCTCACGCTAATATACAATCGCTTTGCTAGGGCGTGTTGGCCTTTGTGAATTGAAATTTGTCCAAACTAAGGGCAATTCAATTGCGGCGCGATATTTGTAACCGAATGGGCTCGATAACTGCCCTGCGTTATTCTAATGACTTACCTCCATGTAAGAATAAGTAAAAACCGAACAAAGCTTTCGCGTCCTGCTCATACCCCTTGCCTAAA
>NZ_PNDP01000105.1:0-580 GCF_005886415.1 Pseudoalteromonas sp. S327
GTAGTAATATGTCCGTTTGTTAATGCACTACCTACGCCTTTAGGATGTCCTAAAGTGGAAATGGCGCCATTACCTTTAATACGCAACGACTCTCGCTCAATACCACGTTTGATCCCTTTAATTGCGTGCTGATGCGGTGTTGCTGATAACGCGTTTAGCGCGCTAGATAAATCATGTATAGTCAAAAAATGCTTCCTCGGCCACGTGGCTTAATCTTAGGGTTATGGGGGCTAATTGCCCATACTCAAGATTAAATTGTTAAGAACAATATAATTTTTCAAAATTTTTAGCTATTTACCCTGTTGAGCATGCGCTTGATACAATAAGCATCAACCAGCAAGCTAATCTTGCCACTGCTCACGCTAATATACAATCGCTTTGCTAGGGCGTGTTGGCCTTTGTGAATTGAAATTTGTCCAAACTAAGGGCAATTCAATTGCGGCGCGATATTTGTAACCGAATGGGCTCGATAACTGCCCTGCGTTATTCTAATGACTTACCTCCATGTAAGAATAAGTAAAAACCGAACAAAGCTTTCGCGTCCTGCTCATACCCCTTGCCTAAAAACCAAACATACTGC
>NZ_PNDP01000106.1:0-300 GCF_005886415.1 Pseudoalteromonas sp. S327
GTAGTCACTTTGATCAGCCATTGCAGCAGCTGAGCAAGTTAATAATGAACCAAGAGCGATGGTTTTTAAAAGTGTACGTTTCATGATTATCTTCCTGTTTGGTTAGTCGTACTTATTGGCGACAACTCAACTTTAGATAATTCTGAGCGCAGCGACAAACGATAAAAACAAACCTAATAAATGAGAAATACTAACTTATAGACTTAGCCTACCCTTCTTTTACAGCAGAAGATTGGCCGACTGAAAGCTATAAATAAACTTAAATAAACTCAACAATTTACACAATGGTTACCTATTGCC
>NZ_PNDP01000107.1:0-435 GCF_005886415.1 Pseudoalteromonas sp. S327
AACCCTAAAAAAGACCCTAGGCGAATAACGCGTGGGGTGCATGAGCTTCTGTCCGAAGTAATGCTTCAAATGCTCAAGAATGATCCTGATTTGATGCTTCATCGCAAGCAAACTGTTGAGCACCCCTTTGGCACAATTAAACTCTGGATGGGAGCTACCCACTTACTAACACGAGGTTTAAAAAGCGTGGGGACAGATATAAGTATTCATGTCCTAGCTTACAACTTCAGAAGAATGATAACAATTATGGGAGTTAACGGCCTAAGTAAAGCAATTAGAGTAGCGTTGCCATAGCAGTTTCGCTCGCGCGGAGATAATTGGGATACTGAGAAAAAATCGATCGCAACCATCTTAAATGGTTTCAAACAAACAACATACCCAAGACAATTTATTAAAAATTAGTGTTCCCTCTGTCTGGGCGCTCGTCCTCCACGC
>NZ_PNDP01000108.1:0-326 GCF_005886415.1 Pseudoalteromonas sp. S327
GTTGAAGGCGATAAAGCATCAATGGAAGTACCTGCTGCGCAAGCAGGTACAGTCAAAGAAATTAAAGTAAGCGAAGGCGACACGGTAACAACAGGGTCGTTAATCATGATTTTTGAAGGCGAAGCGTCAGGTTCACAAAGTGAGCCAGAAGCGCCAGCTAAAACTGAGGCGTCTGCACCTGCAGAAGCTTCAGGTTCTTCAACTAAAGAAGTAACCGTACCAGATATTGGTGACGACGAAGTTGAAGTAACAGAAATCATGGTCGCTGTTGGTGACAGCGTAGATGAAGAGCAGTCAATTTTAAGTGTTGAAGGCGATAAAGCATC
>NZ_PNDP01000109.1:0-226 GCF_005886415.1 Pseudoalteromonas sp. S327
TTACGGGCTTTGCCCATCACGCAAGCAAGCTTCGCGTCTACAAGTAAAACCCATATGTACACCAGCGCAGTAGACGTAGAGCTTGCTCACGTGAAAAGCGCAGCTTTTAAATGCTTAAATAAACCACTACTCACAAAGAGAAGCGAGTGAGGAATAAATGAGAAGACATAAAAACATAAACCTTTTTAGAGCTATCTCTTCCTCTAAAGCGCAGCGCCTCTTATCC
>NZ_PNDP01000011.1:0-30829 GCF_005886415.1 Pseudoalteromonas sp. S327
TCAGTGCGTTTAACTTGACAGTGGGAGTCATACCAACGCCCTAATAATGGGCAAAAAATTGTTGGCTAAAATGTTGAGGAACGAAAACAGCCAACTGTTTTTTGTCCTTATTAATTAGCTTGTTAGCAAGCTATTTAACCACAAGTTTAACGGATTTACCTACATTAAGTCTGTGTGATACCAGAAATATATCTAATGTTAAATTTAATGGCTCTATCTTTGATTTTTGAGGCTCTAGCCAAGGGAATACCAATTTCATTACTCCATTATTTATACGTCCAGTCATGGGCGTATCCGGAAATATTAAATCAGGTTGTTTTCCTTCGGTGAGTCTAACGTAAACACCAAAATCTGAAATTTTATATGAACTGCTTTCTGGAAGAGATACGCTTAACTCTATAACTCCGAAATCAGAACAAGCTGAACTTAGTTTGCCTGATCCCCGAGACAAACTACTTAATTCCACTACTGGCTCTGGCACTAGCTCCCAAAAGTAACCGTTTTCGGGTTGTTCAAGGGTAACCGCATTCCAACTATCGGGAATTGGGGTAAACATTCTCCAACCAGCAATTGAACAGGAAAGACTGTTGAATGAGACCAGATTACAAAGTAGTAAAAATAATAGTGAGTATTTCACCGAGCTTTCCTTGCTTGCTAACTTTTAAATAAGGGGCGCAGGCACGCAGGGCATAATGGCGAAGCCGCCCCGCGTGTATGCGTCCCAGCCCGCGCAGCGGGCGAGCTTGATTTTTTTGTTATACACAAGGCTACTCCTTAATAAGTTTAAGCACTTCACTGTTTTCGGAGTCGAAGACAGATAGCGATGTGTCATTTAACTTGATTGTGACGAATACATATTTGTCTTTGTAGCCATTGTACATTTCCCCAACCCACTCAGCTTCTGTTGATTGAACAATATTTTTGATGATTGTGAGGCCAGAGTTTTGTTTATGAGTCTGGTGTTCTTTAACACTTGCTACACCAGTTGTTAAATTGAATTCGATTAGAGCTGGTTTTGTTGCATGCTTCCAAACGCCTTCTATTGTTGATGAAGCAAATGCACTTATCGTTACTAAATAGGTGCCTATGAAAACAGAAAATAGAAGAGACGTTTTGGTTTTATTCACTTTAATTTTCCTGATTTTGCGCATTGTGTATAACAATTTTGTCTACGACATTTGTCGTTTTATAAACCGACAAATGTCCATATATTACAATGCATTTATCTTAACCATCAAATAAACACCTGTAAACAATTAGTTAACTGAAAATTATTTTTATTCAGTGCGAAAATACACCGAAATGGTGGAGATCAGTAATATTGGACAAAACAATATACACTGTCTATATATACAGTTAAATTTTACTAGAGATTCATATCATGAAATCACCTTTTTTAACTATGATAGCCGAACAAATGTATCTAAAGCGTTATGCTAAAAGTACCATTAAAGCGTATTTATACTGGATAGCTTCGTTTATTCGTTTTAACTCTATGAGGCACCCAACAACGATGGGAGATAATGAGGTCGAACTTTTTTTAAATCATTTAGTCAACCAACAAAATGTTGCTCCTAATACTCAAACACAAGCCTTAAATGCGTTGAGCTTTTTATTTAAAGAAGTGATTAAAAAGCCACTCTCATTATCATTAGGTTTTATTAAGAGCAAACGAGCAACTAAACTACCGGTAGTTTTAACGCAGCAGGAAATAAATAATTTTTTTAAAGTGTGCTCTGCGAAGCATTATTTACCCTGTGGACTACTTTATGGCAGTGGTATGCGATTAATTGAGGTACTGCGTTTACGAGTACACGATATTGACTTTGACTATAACTGCATTCGAATTTGGGATGGCAAAGGAGGTAAAAATCGTGTTGTAACGCTTGCAATAGAGCTCATGCCGCAATTACGTTCTCAAATACAATTAGTTGATAGTTACCTGCAATTAGATCTGAAAAACCCCTTATATAGCGGCGCTTACATGCCGCATTTATTACGTAAAAAATATCCAAACCATAACAAACAATTAGGGTGGCAATATTTATTTTCATCACATAAATTAAGCATTGATCCTGAGAGTAAGCAGCTGAGGCGTCATCATATTGATGAAAAGCAATTACAACGCGCTGTTAAACAGGCTGCTGACGATGCAAAAATTAGGAAACACGTTACACCACATACCTTACGCCATTCATTTGCAACGCACCTATTGCAAAGTGGCGCTGATATTCGCACGGTTCAGGCACAATTAGGCCATAGTGATGTGCGAACAACCCAAATATATACTCATGTTTTACAACAAGGAGCCAATGGTGTTGTAAGCCCATTTTCGAGATTATAAAACCAGCAAAAGTTTTAATTGTGTGTCACGCGTTAAAGTACGCCTTATACAAAAATAGCGCCGATATGTATGAAGCCGATTCTTACACAATGAATTTCACTGCGAATTAATATCTCAGCTTTTACCTTTAACCTCGAACCTTTTCCTAAAACAAAAAAACGCTGTTCGTTAAAACAGCGGCTTTCTTTCTAAATCTTACAGCTAAAAAATGACAGCTAGTACTTTAAACTTTCCCAATCACTTCAAGTCCACCCATGTATGGGCGTAATACTTCTGGTACTATTACTGAACCATCGGCTTGTTGGTAGTTTTCTAGTATGGCTACGAGTGTACGGCCAACCGCTAAACCTGAGCCATTTAGTGTATGTAATAACTCTGGCTTTTTAGCACCTTCACGGCGAAAACGTGCTTGCATACGGCGCGCTTGGAAATCGACCATATTTGAACAAGACGAAATTTCGCGGTAGGTATCTTGTGCCGGTAACCATACTTCTAAGTCGTATGTTTTAGCTGCGCCAAAGCCCATGTCGCCCATACATAAAATTACTTTACGGTATGGTAGTTCTAGCGCTTGTAAAATTTGCTCTGCGTGGCCTGTTAGCTCTTCAAGCGCTTGCATTGAATCTTCTGGTTTTACTAATTGTACTAGTTCAACTTTATCAAACTGGTGCTGGCGAATTAAGCCGCGTGTATCGCGACCGTAGCTGCCCGCTTCACTTCTAAAACACGGTGTGTGCGCAGTTAAGCGAATCGGTAAATCGCTTTCTTCGTAAATCTCATCGCGTGCGCTATTAGTCAGCGGTACTTCTGCTGTTGGGATTAAGCTAAAGCCAGCTTGTTGTTCACCGTCGTCGTTTACTAGGCCTAATGTATGGAATAAATCGCCTGCAAACTTAGGTAATTGGCTTGTACCGTAAAGGCTTGCGCTATTTACTAAGTACGGTACATACATTTCTGTATAGCCGTTTTTATCTGTGTGGGTATCTAGCATGTATTGCGTAAGTGCACGGTGCATACGCGCTACTTGGCCGCGCATTACTGTAAAACGTGCGCCACTAATTTTAACGCCCATTTCAAAGTCTAGGCCGTTTAGGTCTTGCCCTACGTCTACGTGATCTTTTACTTCAAAGTCGTACTTTTTAGGCGTGCCCCAGGTAAGCATTTCAACGTTGTCCTCTTCATCAACGCCTTCTGGTACTGATTCGTCTGGCAAGTTTGGAATTGCTAAAGCAATGTCGTTAATGGCGTTGAGTACTTCGTCTTGCGCTTTTTTAGTGGCGTCTAATTCGCTGCCTAAATTTGCCACTGCGTCTAGTAGAGGTTGTGCGTCTTCGCCTTTTGCTTTTGCTTGGCCAATGGCTTTAGCACTGGCGTTACGTTGACTTTGAAGCTCTTGCGTTTTTACTTGTAATGTTTTGCGTTGTTCTTCAAGTTCTGTCACTTTTGCAACATCAAGCTCGTAGCCACGAGCCGCTAAGCGTGCTGCAGTTTGCTCAACGTCTTGTCGTAAATATTTAGAATCTAACATGTTAGTTTTTTAACCTTTTTGCATTACCAGCTGAAGGCCCAGCCAAGCCATAAAAATACAGATCATCACATTTAAGATGATATTGAGGGCCATTTTAATAAAGTGACCTTGTTGTAATAACAACAACGAGTCCATTGAGAATGTTGAAAAGGTGGTTAACGCACCTAAAAAGCCAATACCAATAAGGGTTTTAGCGGGGCTTGTGGCGATAATTTCTTTCTCTATCAAACCGTACAAAATGCCCATTAACAATGAACCCAGAATATTAACCGTCAACGTGCCAAAAGGGAATCCCCTACCAAGGAGTTTTAGCATGGTTTCGCTAATAAAAAAACGTAAACAGGCTCCTGAGGCGCCGCCAAGGGCGATCATCATATAAAGTTTAATCATTTTCGTATCGTTTAAGTGGGCTTTGCGCGTCGCGTTCTTTTAAGTAATCAAGCTTTTGCTTAATTTTTTGCTCAAGGCCGCGATCGCTCGGTAAATAATAGTGTTTGTCTTGAATTTCTTGCGGTAAATATTTTTCACCGGCGGCAAAGGCACCCTCTTCGTTATGTGCGTAGCGATACTCGGCGCCATAGCCTAAATCTTTCATTAGGTTTGTAGGCGCATTTCGTAAATGCTCTGGCACTGGGTAACTTGGCTCGTTTTTGGCATCTGCCTTTGCTTGGTTAAATGCCATATAAACGGCATTACTTTTAGGTGCGCTGGCTAAATATAAAGTGGCTTGAGCAATGGCGCGTTCGCCCTCGCTTGGGCCTACACGCTGAAATATATCCCATGCATTTAACGCCACTTCCATTGCCCGTGGGTCGGCGTTACCTATGTCTTCTGTGGCAATGGCAAGTAAACGCCTTGCTACATAAAGAGGGTCGCCGCCACCGGCTAAAATACGGCAATACCAATACAGCGCGCCATCGGGTGAGCTGCCTCGTACTGATTTATGAAAAGCCGATATTAAATCGTAAAATTCATCGCCGCCTTTATCGTATTTAGCTAAATGAGTTGGCAGTACTTGGCTTAATACGTGCTCATCTACGTTGTATGTGCCGTTTTGCTCACTCGTTAAATCAACCGCTTGCTCAAGCAGGTTTAATACTTTACGGGCATCGCCGCCGCTTGCTTGGCAAAGCGCCTGTTTGGCATTATCGGCAATAACAATGTTTTTTTGGTTTAGTTGCTCATCTTGCTTGAGTGCGCGCTCTATCACTGTGTATAGGTCGGTATCGGCTAGCGACTTTAAAACATACACGCGTGCACGCGACAAAATAGCGTTGTTAAGTGCAAATGAGGGGTTTTCGGTTGTCGCGCCTACAAATATAAAAGTGCCGTCTTCTATGTGAGGTAAAAATGCATCTTGCTGCGATTTATTAAAACGGTGTACTTCATCCACAAACATTAAGGTGCGCTGCCCGCGGCTTTGTAGGTTATCGTGCGCTTGCGTTACGCTGTCGCGAATATCTTTTACGCCTGCGGTCACAGCCGACATTTGTATAAGTTCGGCATCGGCGTGGTTTGCAATAATTTGCGCAAGGGTGGTTTTACCTACCCCAGGCGGCCCCCACAAAATTAAGCTGTGGCAACGCCCTGCAACAATGGCTTGGTGCAAGGGCTTGTCGCTACTTAGTAAATGCTGCTGACCTATGTATTCGTCAAGCGTTGTTGGGCGCATGCGCGCCGCAAGTGGGCGTACATCGGGCCCAAAGTTAAAGCCTAAATTATTCACCGTTACTCTGATCGTCTATTTCTACACCCTCTGGTGGGGTAAATTCAAAGGTGCTTGTATCAAGCGAGGTATTTACTTGTGCATTGTTAAAACTAAACGACGAAAGCTGACCAGAATTATCCGTCACAACTAACTTAGCAAGGCCTTGCTCGTTACCTGCAAAGGTAATATCAAGTTGCTCTACTTGGCTTTCTACGCCTTTATTTGGCGTTACACTAAAGCCAGAGTCTGTGGCTTGAACACTGTATTTTTCCCATTGTGCGGGATCTTTTGAAGTAAGCAGTACAAACGGTGTTGAATCTATAAGGCTATGGGTATCCATAATAGTTACTTGCTCAGCAAAGCTGTCGAAGTAATAGGTTTTGTCACCATTTGATACAAATAAGGTATCGTCTGGGTTTGTTTGCTGCCAGCGGATCATCATAGGTTGTTTAAGGGCAATTGTGCCCTCGCCTTGCATAACCGCTTGGCCTTGTGGATCGGTTACGTTTTGAGAAAACTGCGCTTTAAAACTTTTAAGGGTTGCGAGTTTGTCTTGCAGTGCTTGGCTGTCATCAGCAAAGCTAGGCGTGGCAATTAAACTGCCAAGCACTAATAATAAACTGTTTAACTTTTTCATTAATTTGCTCCATTAGGTACTAATACATCGCGAGCGCCGTTATGGCCTGGTGAACTCACGATACCCGATGTTTCCATTTGTTCTACTAGTCGTGCTGCACGGTTATAGCCAACACGTAATTTACGTTGTACTGACGATACCGATACTTTGCCGGTTTCGATTACAAACGCAACGGCTTCGTCGTATAGCGGATCTGACTCTTCATCTGCATTTTCACTGGTTTCACCTGGTAATAAAACATCTTCTGTTGCATCACCATTTAAAATCTCATCAATATAATTAGGTTTACCGCGTGCTTTCCAATCGTTTACTACCGCATGTACTTCATGGTCGTCTACAAATGCGCCATGCACACGCTCTGGTACGCTTGTGCCTGGCGGTAAGTAAAGCATATCACCCATACCTAATAGGTTTTCGGCGCCTTGTTGATCCAATATGGTACGCGAGTCTATTTTGCTCGACACCTGAAACGCCATACGCGTAGGTATATTGGCTTTAATTAAGCCGGTAATTACATCTACCGATGGGCGCTGTGTTGCAAGCACTAAATGTATACCTGCGGCACGTGCTTTTTGCGCAATACGGGCAATAAGCTCTTCAACTTTTTTACCTACAATCATCATCATGTCGGCAAATTCGTCTATTACTACCACTATGCTCGGTAGCTTATCTAACTCGTCTGGGCCTTCTTTCATGCCGTCGGTGTCTTTAAATAATGGATCAAGTATTGGGTAACCCGCTTCTTTGGCCTCAAGTACTTTTTGGTTGTAACCTTTTAAGTTACGTACACCCAACGCCGACATTAATTTATAACGGCGTTCCATTTCGCCTACACACCAACGTAGTGCGTTAGCGGCTTCTTTCATGTCGGTAACTACTTCACACAATAGGTGCGGAATACCTTCGTAAACCGAAAGTTCAAGCATTTTCGGGTCAATCATGATCATACGAACATCATCAGGGCCCGATTTGTACAGTAAGCTTAATATCATTACATTAACGCCCACTGACTTACCTGAACCTGTGGTACCCGCTACCAGTAAATGGGGCATTTTACCTAAATCGGCACACACAGGTTGCCCTGCAATATCTTTACCTAACACCATGGTTAGTGGCGATGGATTTTGCTCAAATTTAGGGGCGTTAATTACCTCAGATAAACGTACAATTTCGCGGTACTTATTAGGCAGCTCTATCCCTATGTAAGTTTTACCTGGGATCACCTCAACCACACGTACGCTAATTGCCGATAACGAACGGGCTAAATCTTTTGATAAACCAGTAATTTTAGACACCTTTATACCCGGCGCTAAATCAAGCTCAAAACGTGTTACAACTGGGCCTGGGTATACGCCAACCACTTTTGCTTGTACGTTAAAGTCGAGTAATTTTGTTTCAACAAGACGCGATACACTTTCAAGCTCTTCTTCCGATATCGGGTTTTTGGCTTTATCCGGTCTGTCGAGTAAATCAAGCGACGGTAATGGCCCTGGCGGTGGCTCTTTATCTAGTAACTCTTCAAACTTTTCTTTTGCTGTTGGCGGAGGCTGATATGCAGGTTTTGGCTTAGGCATAGGCCTTGCTGGCGATACCACCGTGGTAACCGGTTTTTCAGGCTCAACAACTTGGCTTTGATCAAGCGCGTTGAGTGCAGCTGCTGTATCCATAGGCTCATCATCTATGGCGCTAAAGCCAATTTCTTGGTCGAGTATATCGTCTAACTCATCAAATGGGCTGTAGTCATCACTAATTTGCGGCTCGCTAAAGGTAGGCTGCTCTTTAGTAATGGCTTTTTGTTTAGCCGGTTTTTTACTTTTTGCAGGCTCTTGTTCAAATTCTGATGATTGCTCGAGTGTGGTATCGCTTTGCTCATAATCGTCAAGGTCATCATTAAATTGCGCATCGGCTTGTACCGGATTTGCCGCAATACGCTCTCGTTGCATCCAACCTTGGGCGTAATTAGCAGTGTAACGGTAGCCTCTAACCACTAAATCGCCGAGGTAGTCTACAAATTCAACCCACGACACACCGGTTAATAAAGTAAGCCCAGCAAAAAAGAAGCACAATAATAGTATAGAGGTACCGGTAAAGTTAAATGCTGGCATCATGGCCGATGCAATCACATCGCCCACTACCCCACCGGATGAAAAGTTATAAATATCATCAAAGTTAATACTGCTGATTGCCGTTGCTGAGGTAATAAATAAAGCAAAGCCAATAACACGCAAAGCAAGTGTGGTGTAGTCGAGCTGTAAAATACGATGAGGTTGTTTAAATAATAAATAGCCAAACAGCTGAATAGCGGCCGGCACTAAATAAGCAAGCCAACCAAATGACAGTAATAATATATCGGCTACCCAAGCACCGGCAGTGCCTGTAATATTTTTTACGTTTCTAAATTCACCCGTTTGCGACCACGCAGGGTCAGCGGGATCAAAGCTGATTAAAGCACATAAAATGAATATTGCCGCAAAGGTACTGATGATCAGCCCTGTTTCTAATAGTCTTTGCACACCGTTTAGGCGCATAACTTCCTATCCCTCTTTATTGTTCTATTGGCACTTGCTTGCAATCAAATACCTTAGCAGGAAATGCAATTTGATGCACTTTATCTTAATGTGTATGGCCTGATTATGAACAAGTTTTTATAAATTAGAGTGTGTTTATCTTTTGCGGTTAAATTTAGGCAATGTAAGGGCGAATTATTACGCCATCTTCACCTTTTACTTCTTCCATTACTACATAGGTCCGGCTTTCACTCACGTTTGGCAGCTTTAAAAGAATGTCGCCTAGTACACCGCGGTATTCTGACATATCGTTTACGCGTGTTTTTAATAAAAAATCAAAATTACCCGATACCAAGTGACACTCTATTATCTCTTCGTGCTGTTTAACCGCCGCACTAAACTCATCAAATACGTCGGGCGATGTTTTGGTAATGGTTACCTCAACATACACAGATAAGCCTTGGCCAAGCTTTGCTGGATCAACCACCGCTTTGTAGCCAAGTATATAACCTTCACGTTCTAACTTTTTTACGCGCTCCAGACAGGGCGTGGCGCTCAGGCCAACTCGTCGGGCCAGTTCTACATTAGAAAGGCGTCCATCGTGCTGTAATTCCATTAAAATTTTACGGTCAATTCTATCTAATAACTGATGCATACACCCAACTAGTTTAATATTCTGTTTATTTTTATTATTTAGATAATAACACTGCCTAGCCTTTTAAAAAAGGTGAGACACACTGCCTTATGATGAATATAATAGTGAAAAATGTTAATCCGTTCTTAATAAGGCAAATTTTATGATTATTGGTGTACCTAAAGAAATTAAAAACCATGAATACCGTGTAGGTATGGTTCCTGCGAGTGTTCGTGAATTAGTAAATCACGGCCACCAAGTGATTGTTGAAACAGATGCAGGTATGGGCATTGGTTTTACTAACGAAGATTACACACAAGCTGGCGCTGAAATTTTAGCAACTGCAGCTGATGTTTTTGCAAAAGCAGACATGATCGTAAAAGTAAAAGAGCCACAAGCTGTTGAGCGTGCAATGCTACGCGAAGATCAAATTTTATTTACTTACCTTCACCTTGCACCTGATCTTCCACAAACTGAAGACCTTGTTAAAAGCAAAGCGATTTGTATTGCTTACGAAACAGTGACTGATGCACGTGGCGGCTTGCCGCTTCTTGCACCAATGAGTGAAGTAGCAGGTCGTATGTCTATTCAGGCCGGTGCACAAGCGCTTGAAAAATCTAACCACGGCCGTGGCATGTTACTTGGTGGCGTACCAGGCGTTGAAGCAGCTAAAGTAGTTGTTATTGGCGGCGGCATGGTGGGTCGTAGCGCAGCGCAAATGGCTGTTGGCATGGGCGCAGACGTTGTAGTACTTGACCGCAACATTGATGTACTTCGTGCACTAGACGCGCAATTTGGTAACAAAGTTAAAGCGATTTACTCAACAGCTGACGCACTAGAAAAACACGTACTAGAAGCTGACTTAGTAATTGGTGGCGTACTAATTCCAGGTGCTGCAGCACCTAAACTAGTAACAGCCGATCACATTAAAGCAATGAAGCCAGGCTCTGCAATTGTTGATGTTGCTATTGACCAAGGTGGTTGTATTGCAACTTCTAAAGCAACAACACACGCTGATCCTACATACATTGTTGATGAAGTTGTTCACTACTGTGTTGCTAACATGCCAGGTGCTGTACCACGTACTTCTACCTTTGCACTTAACAATGCAACATTGCCGTTTATTATTAACCTTGCAAACAAAGGTTACAAAAAGGCACTACTAGATGACGCGCACTTCTTAAAAGGCTTAAACGTAATTAAAGGCCAAGTAACTTACAAAGAAGTAGCTGAAGCGTTCAACATGGAATATGTTGACCCTCGTACTGCAGTAGAAAACGCGTAATTTTGCGTTTAGTCGTTAGGTGTTATTAAACAAAATAGTTACCTAACTACAAACAATAAAAAAGCAGCTAATTAGCTGCTTTTTTTGTATCTAAATTTTGACTATATAAATTAATTTATATAAAACGCTTAATTATAAAATCAACTTTTACGCGTTTAGCCTGACCAAGTAGCTTTTTAACCGGTTGCGGGTAATTTTCTACTGTTTCTAAATCATTTGGCCCAGTTAAACGGCGGCAGTGTTTTAAAATTTCCTGCTTTTCGTTATCTATGGCTTGCATAATACTTTGCTGTGGGTCTTCAATTAAAATACCGTTTTCGATATCAAGGCCCCACGCTCGTGGATTAAGGTTATGCCCGCTTAATAAGTGGCGTTGTCGGTCGGCGCAAATACCTTTTAAGTGAAACGAGTTACTCTCGTGCTTCCATAAATACACGTTTAAATTGCCGTTATCTATATGGCGCTTTTGCGATTTTACAAATTTATGCAAAATAGTTTCGTATAAATACGGGAGTGCACCAATTTTACTAAACGGCTCACTTGGCGGCAGATAAAAATCGTTTGCGGTTTTATCACCTACTACAATGGTTACTTGCTTACCTTGTTTTAATAATCGACGTAGTGAGCGCATAAGCGGCGCCGGAAAATTAAAATACGGTGTGTAAAGTACAAGCTCTTGCTCTGTGGTATCAAACAAGTTTTTAATTAATCGGTTAAGGCTATTATTACGACGCCCTAAACCTAAAAACAAACGCACACCGAGTGGGTCGGTATTGGGCGTAGTTGGGTTTGCATAACTGGCCGACTTTAGCTCGCGCATTAATTGCTTTTGTTCAAACTTAAAGTCTATTAAGCGCTTAAGCGGACGTGTATCAATACGTGGCACGGCTTGCGAGCCTATTAGCTTAGACTCAATAAAATCAACCACAGAGTCGCACAGTGCTGCTTGGTCAACTAAAAAGTAACGGTCGAGCCTGTAGCGTTCGTTGTATTGTAAGTACACGTTATTTAAGCTGGCGCCGCTGTATAATAAAGTATCATCTACAACAAAACCTTTAAGGTGTAACACACCAAACAACTCTTTGGCTTTAACCGGTACACCGTAAACTTGTACGTTTGATTTAAATTTTTCTAAATAGTCACAATATAAACTTGCGTTACCGTCTGATTTTTTTGCACCAATAAGACCACGTTGAGCACGATGAAAATCAACCAACACTTTTATTTCAAGGTTGGGGTTTGCCAACGACACACGATGCAGCGCTTCCAGTATTTCGCGCCCTGCTTCGTCATCTTGTAAATAAAGTGCCGTAATGTAGATTCTTTTTTTTGCATTGCTAATTAAACGTAGCAATTGCGTACGGTACTCTTGTGCGTTGGTTAAGACGTTAACGTCTTTTGAAGTCAACCCAAATGCGGGTTTTTCCTGCCAAAATAACATAGTTGCCTATTCACTAAGGTCACATAATCTATCAGTGACAAATAAAATTAGGTAAAACATATCAAAAAAATACTAACGGGTCATGAATTAACGAAGCTTTGTTGTTCATCTGTTTGTTTTTTAGCCTTCACGCGGGCTTTTTTATCGTTCCAGGCAAAGTCAGTACATAATATTGCACAGCTTTTAATTTTGTCAGAAAAAAATATTCACATAATTTGTTTACTTGTGCCTTGTTTTTCTTAGAATCGAAGCCATTAAGTTCAGTATTAAACGTTTAGGAAAAGATCATGACTGAAGCAAAACACTCTAAGTTACTAATTTTAGGCTCTGGCCCTGCGGGTTACACTGCCGCAGTATACGCCGCACGTGCAAAT
Source organism: Pseudoalteromonas sp. S327 (assembly GCF_005886415.1). Classification (NCBI taxonomy): domain Bacteria; kingdom Pseudomonadati; phylum Pseudomonadota; class Gammaproteobacteria; order Alteromonadales; family Pseudoalteromonadaceae; genus Pseudoalteromonas; species Pseudoalteromonas sp. S327. The sequence goes on from NZ_PNDP01000011.1 coordinate 12,459, forward strand.
TTAAACCCCGTTTTAATTACCGGCATTCAACAAGGTGGCCAATTAACGACCACAACTGAAGTTGAAAACTGGCCAGGCGATGCGCACGGTTTAACAGGCCCTGCATTAATGGACCGTATGAAAGAGCACGCTGAGCGCTTTGAAACGGAAATTGTGTTTGACCACATTAATAAAGTAGATGTGTCTAAGCGCCCGTTCACGCTTACTGGCGACCAAGGTACTTACACATGTGATGCATTAATTATTGCCACTGGTGCATCGGCTAAATACTTAGGCTTAGAGTCTGAAACTAATTTTCAAGGTCGTGGTGTATCTGCATGTGCTACATGTGATGGTTTTTTCTATAAAGGGCGTAAAGTTGCCGTTGTAGGTGGTGGTAACACTGCTGTAGAAGAAGCACTTTACTTATCTAACATTGCGGATGAAGTACACGTTATTCACCGTCGTGATAGCTTCCGCAGTGAAAAAATTCTTGCTGATCGCCTTAACGAAAAAGCGCAAAATGGTAACGTAGTAATGCACTACAACCGTACGCTAGACGAAGTACTTGGCGATGACATGGGTGTAACTGGCGTACGCATTAAAGATACACAATCTGATGCTACCGAAGAGCTTGATTTAGCGGGTGTGTTTATTGCTATCGGCCATAAGCCAAACACCGACATGTTTGAAGGCCAACTAGAAATGAAAGATGGCTATTTAGTGGTTGAGTCTGGTCTTAACGGTAACGCTACACAAACAAGCGTACCTGGCGTATTTGCCGCAGGTGATGTGTCTGATCATATTTACCGTCAAGCAATTACGTCTGCAGGTACAGGCTGTATGGCAGCCCTAGATGCAGAGCGTTTCTTAGATAACCTATAAACGCTACAAAATTAATAAAGGCTGTTAGTTCAGCCTTTTTTTATGCCTAAAATATAGTTACACTTTTATGATAATTAATAAGTTAAGCCCTCTATGAGAAACCAGCTATACCAACTAAGTGAAACCGATATAGCATTTCCAAACCCCGAATATGCACTTACCTCCCCCGATGGACTGCTTGCCATAGGCGGCGATTTATCTGTAAAGCGCTTAAGTAATGCCTATAAAATGGGTATTTTCCCGTGGTTTAGCGAAGGTGAGCCGATTATGTGGTGGTCGCCAAGTGAACGCGGCATTGTAGAGCTAAATGACTTTCATATAAGTAAAAGCTTGCGTAAACATTTAAAAAAACACCCTGTTAAAGTAACTGTTAACAATGCATTTGCGGAGGTGATAGAAGCGTGCTGTGAGCAACGTATAGACACCGAAGGCACATGGATAACAAACGACATGTTAAGCGCTTATATTGCTGCACATGACGCTAATATTGCACATAGTGTTGAGGTATGGCAAAACGGCGAACTTGCAGGTGGGCTGTATGGCATTATGCAAAATGGCGTTTTTTGTGGCGAGTCGATGTTTCATCATCAAACTAATTGCTCAAAACTGGCCATGTGGGCGTTAGTTAATTGGTTAAAACGCCATAACGCACATTTTATTGACTGCCAACTAGAAAACCCATATTTAACCTCTTTAGGCGCAAAAGTGATCCCTCGCTCAGAATTTTTGACTAAACTTAAACGAGCAAATGCTTACACCCTCAACTCAACCATGTGGCAACCACAGGAGTTAACAGCAATTTATGAGTGAACACATTCCTGCACGCGTTGGCCTTAGCCAAGAGTTTGCTTGTAGCTATTTAACTGACAGGCAAGAGCAATTATTGGTAATACTTGACCCAACCTGTTACAGCACGCATAAATTTGAGATGCTTTTATCGCTCGGTTTTAGGCGCAGTGGTAACCAAATTTATCGACCGCACTGCCCTTCGTGTAGCGCCTGTAACTCGGTGCGCGTGTTAGCCCAAGAGTTTACCCCTTCAAAGTCACAAAAAAGAAAACTAAATAAAGTAAAAGCAAACTTTGAAGTTAAATACACACACGCTAAGCGCGAAGAATATTACCCACTTTATAGTAAATACATTTCAATGCGCCACAGCGATGGCACTATGTTTCCGCCTAATTTAGAACAGTTTCAAAGTTTTTTATTTTGTAGCTGGTTAGAAATAACGTTTATTGAGCTTTGGCACCAAGACACTTTAGTTGCAGTGGCCGTAACAGATTGCATGGATAACGCTGTCTCGGCTATTTATACGTTTTTCGATCCCGACTTTGAACACTACAGTTTAGGGACTGTGATGATTTTACAGCAGCTCGAATTTGCCAAACAGCAAAATAAAGAATTTGTGTATTTGGGCTACCAAATCGATGAATGCACCAAAATGAAATACAAAACTAAGTTTTTACCCGCGCAAAAACACGTTAATGACCAGTGGTTGGCTATTTAATTTGCAAAAATGCCTGCTGCGCCTTTACTTATTGGCGTATTTTGGGCAAAATCTGCAGCGTTTAACTATTAAAGAGGTGTTACGCTAAACATGGCGAAAGAAGACGTAATCGAAATGCAAGGGACAGTCCTTGATACTTTACCAAATACAATGTTCCGAGTTGAGCTAGAAAATGGTCACGTAGTTGTGGCTCATATTTCAGGTAAAATGCGCAAAAACTATATCCGTATTTTAACCGGCGATAAAGTAACGGTAGAAATGACTCCTTACGATTTATCGAAAGGACGTATCGTATTCCGTGCTCGCTAAGTGCGTAAACGAGATTTAGTTTTTGGCTAGTGAATAACTAGCTTAAAGCGTTTATTAAATGTAATTGATGGTACTGACTAGCAATTACATTTAATAAACAAAAAACCCAGCTTTTGCTGGGTTTTTTGTTGCCTATAAAAAAGCACAAAAAAGCCCACGCGTATCGCGCAGGCTAGTTTTTATACCCATTCGCATAATTTGCGCATTGGTATGATAAGTCAATACACTTATTTAAGCGGGTGTTAAATTACTTTCATAGTCAAAGTTAATTTTCTTATCTTTAACTGATACTTTAACAGTACCGCCATCAACCAGTTCACCAAAGAGTATTTCGTTAGCCAATGGCTTTTTAAGCTCATCTTGAATAACACGTGCCATTGGACGTGCACCCATTGCTTTATCGTAGCCTTTATCTGCTAACCACTCTCGGGCCTTAGAGGTCAGCTCAAGGTTAACTGACTTCTTATCTAACTGTGCTTGCAACTCAACTACAAATTTATCGACCACTTGCAAGATAACGTCTTTTTCAAGGTGGTTAAACCAAATAATATTATCTAAGCGGTTTCTAAATTCAGGTGAAAATACCTTGTTAATTTCACTCATTGCATCGTGCGTATGATCTTGCTCGGTAAAGCCAATCGATTTACGTGTGGTTTCTTGCACGCCGGCATTGGTTGTCATAACCACCACCACGTTTCTAAAGTCGGCTTTACGACCATTGTTATCGGTTAACGTACCGTGATCCATTACTTGCAGTAGTATGTTGTAAATATCTGGATGGGCTTTTTCAATTTCATCCAATAATACAACTGCATGCGGGTTTTTAATAACGGCTTCGGTAAGTAAACCACCTTGTTCAAAACCAACATACCCAGGAGGCGCACCAATTAAACGGCTTACTGCATGGCGCTCAACATACTCTGACATATCAAAGCGAATAAACTCAACACCCATACATTTAGCGAGCTGTTTTGTAACCTCGGTTTTACCTACACCCGTTGGCCCCGCAAATAAGAACGAGCCCACTGGCTTATCTTCGTTTGCAAGCCCAGAGCGAGATAAACGAATCGCAGATGTTAACGCATCGATAGACTGATCTTGCCCAAACACCAACATTTTAAGATTACGATCAAGATTTTTAAGCGTTTCTTTATCGGTCGATGACACGCTTTGAGCTGGAATACGCGCCATTTTAGCAATAATCGATTCAATATCTGATACACCAATGGTTTTTTTGCGTTTAGAGCTTGGCTGCAAACGTTGGTTGGCACCGGCTTCATCTATTACATCAATGGCTTTATCAGGTAAGTGACGCTCATTAATGTATTTAGCACTTAGTTCAGCAGCTGCTTTTAATGCTTTTTGCGTGTAACGAATACCATGGTGTTCTTCGTAACGCTCTTTTAAACCATTTAAAATTTTAGTGGTATCGGCCACGCTTGGTTCAAGTACATCAATTTTTTGGAAACGGCGTACTAACGCACGGTCTTTTTCAAAAATATTTTTGTATTCATTGTAAGTGGTTGAGCCCATACAACGTAACTGCCCGCTTGAAAGCAGCGGTTTAAGTAAGTTAGAGGCATCCATAACACCACCCGATGCAGCGCCTGCACCAATAATAGTGTGTATTTCATCAATAAATAAAATTGAGTTAGGTTTTGCTTGTAACTCTTTTAATAAGCTCTTAAAGCGTTTTTCAAAGTCGCCGCGGTACTTAGTACCGGCAAGCAATGCGCCCATATCAAGCGAGTAAACAACAGCATCGGCAATCACTTCAGGCACTTGTTCATTAACAATGCGGTACGCAAGACCCTCTGCAATGGCTGTTTTACCTACCCCTGCTTCACCAACAAGCAGTGGGTTATTCTTTTTACGGCGACATAAAACCTGCACGGTGCGCTCTACTTCGCTGTCGCGCCCTACTAATGGGTCAATGTTACCGTCTTTGGCTTGGGCATTTAAATTAGTGGTAAAGCTATCTAACTTACTTGCCTCTTCGTTTTGAACCTCTTGTACTTCTTCATGAATATCGTCAGTGTCATCTCCTAACTCATCATCCGTTTTAGAAATACCATGAGAAATAAAATTCACTATATCTAAGCGAGAAATATCGCTTTTCTTAAGTAAATAAACCGCTTGGCTTTCTTGTTCAGAAAAAATAGCAACGAGCACGTTAACGCCTGTAACTTCGTTTTTACCAGATGATTGAACATGAAAAACCGCACGTTGAAGCACGCGCTGAAAGCCCAGTGTTGGTTGGGTTTCGCGTTCTTCTTCTAAATCGGGAATAACCGGTGTGGTTTCGTCTATGAATTCTAATAGTTCGGTTTTTAAACCAGAAATATCAACACCGCAGGCGTTTAGCGCTTCGCCTGCTGAAGGGTTATCTAAAAGCGCAAGTAAAAGGTGTTCTACCGTCATAAACTCATGGCGGCGTGTACGCGCTTCACGAAACGCGGCATTTAACGTTAGTTCTAAGTCTTTGTTTAGCATTGGCAACCCCTTACTGAGATAATTATTTTATACCACAACAATGAGATGATTGATCACCTAATTGGTATTTATTCCTGCTCACAACTACAAAGCAGTGGATGCTCGTTATCCCGTGCATAACGGTTAACTTGTTCCGCTTTGGTATGGGCTACATCGGCGCTAAATACACCGCATATCCCTTTACCTTTTTCGTGAACTTGTAGCATCACATCAGTTGCTCTATCGCTATCCATATTGAAAAACGTCATTAGAACTTCTATAACAAAGTCCATTGGCGTGTAGTCGTCGTTATTTAAAACAACTTTGTATTTTCGCGGTGGCTGCAGCTTTTGCTTTTCACTATCGCGAACTGTGTCGATGACACCTGAATCTTTCATACCACTCATAATTAAATATAGTCTTGTCTTTAGAACTCAAGCAAACTTGAATAAAAAATAAATTAAATGTTAAAAAAATACCACAAAACACTTGACTGACTGGCCAAATAAACTACAGTCAGAAGTGGATTGATTAATCCTTAGTCAGTCTAGCAAATTATACGGTTTAGAATAACTAAATTAGTCAACTTATAGAAGGATGTAGAAGTATGGCTTGTGGTAAAGTCAAATGGTTCAACAACGCCAAAGGTTTTGGTTTCATCGTAGAAGACGGCTGCGAGAATGATATTTTCGCTCATTACTCAACGATTGTAATGGACGGTTATAAGACACTTAAAGCTGGTCAGGATGTAACATTCGAGCTAGAACAAGGCCCTAAGGGCTTACACGCTAAAAACATTGCGCCTAACGGCGACATTTTAGAGTGATCAAAAATTTGTTCGACTAAAGCGAGCGACCTAATTTAGATCCTCGCTTAATTCCCCACTTACCATTCAACTCTCTTCTTATTATTAAATTGCTCCTGTACATGCTAAATTCAACCCTTTTCCTTGATTTTATTTTATATACCCCAATGTTCTAACTGTTACCTGCTAATTAAGGCTGTTCAAAAGCGCAAGCGCTAGCCCTTTTTAAACAAGCTTGTTACACTCTTGTTGCTAAATTACGCGGTTACATTTTAGCTTATGCTTTTACGCGGCTAAAATACGTGTACTTTGCAACCTATAAAAATCAGTTAGTCAGGTGTGACTATTCTGCCTTATGGCATATTAAGAGTACCGACACCTAACAAACTGCTTGTTAACGCAACCATGCGCTAATGAGTTTCTTTGCATTGTTGAATACGGCCACTGCGGCCTACTATCTAGGAATGATGATGACATCAAAAATTATCTACACTAAAACGGACGAAGCTCCGGCGCTAGCAACCTACTCGTTGCTACCAATTATCCAAGCCTATACAAATGCGGCAGGTGTTGAAGTTGAAACTCGCGATATCTCATTAGCAGGTCGTGTAATTGCAAACTTCGCTGATTACCTTACTGAAGAGCAACGCATTGGCGATGCGCTTGCAGAACTTGGCGAACTTGCAAAAACACCAGAAGCAAACATCATCAAATTACCAAACATCAGTGCGTCTGTACCGCAATTACGCGCTGTCATTAAAGAGCTTCAAGAAAAAGGCTACGCACTACCAGAGTACCCGGCTGAGCCTAAAAATGATGAAGAAGCTAAAATTAAAGCAACTTACGACAAAATTAAAGGCAGTGCTGTAAACCCAGTATTGCGTGAAGGTAATTCAGATCGTCGTGCACCAGGTTCTGTTAAAGAATATGCACGCAATAACCCTCATTCTATGGGTGCGTGGAGCAAAGACTCACAATCATACGTTGCAAGCATGAGCGAAGGTGACTTCTTTGGGTCTGAGCAATCTGTAACTGTTGATGCAGCAACTGATGTACGTATTGAGCACGTAGCGACTAATGGCGATGTGACTGTACTTAAACAAAGCACGCCGCTAATTGCTGGCGAAGTAATTGATGCATCGCGCATTAGCGCAGCTAAACTGCAAGCGTTTTTAGCAGCAGAAATTGATGCAGCTAAAGAAAAAGGCGTATTATTTTCGCTTCACATGAAAGCGACAATGATGAAAGTATCTGACCCAATTATTTTTGGTCACGCGGTAAAAGTTTTCTACAAAGACGTATTTGCTAAACACGGCGAGCTTTTTGAAGAGCTAGGTGTTGATGTAAATAACGGTTTAGGCGACGTTTATTCTAAAATTCAAACATTAGATGATGCTAAGCGCGAAGAAATTGAAGCAGACATTCAAGCGGTTTACGCTGAGCGTCCTGCTATTGCAATGGTTGATTCTGACCGTGGCATTACTAACTTACACGTTCCAAGCGATGTGATCATTGATGCGTCTATGCCTGCTGCTATTCGTTCAAGCGGTCAAATGTGGAACAACGACGGTAAACTACAAGACACTAGCTTTGTGATCCCAGATCGTAGCTACTCAAGCGTTTACCAAGCTACAATTGATTTTTGTAAAGAAAACGGCGCGTTCGATCCTACCACTATGGGTAGCGTACCAAACGTAGGCCTAATGGCTCAAAAAGCAGAAGAATACGGTTCTCACGATAAAACGTTTGAAGCAAAAGCGGATGGTTCTATTCGTGTTGTTGATGCAAATGGCACAACATTACTTGAGCACACTGTTGAGCAAGGCGATATTTGGAGAATGTGTCAGGTTAAAGACGCACCAATCCAAGATTGGGTTAAGCTTGCTGTAAACCGTGCACGTGCTACGGGCGTACCTGCTATTTTCTGGTTAGATGAAAATCGTGCTCACGATGCAGAGCTAATTAAAAAGGTAAACAAATACTTACCAGATCACGATACTGATGGCCTAGACATTCAAATTTTAGCACCGCTTGAAGCAACTTTGTTCTCATTAGCGCGTATTAAAGAAGGTAAAGACACTATCTCTGTAACGGGTAACGTATTACGTGACTACCTAACAGATTTATTCCCTATTTTAGAGCTGGGTACCAGTGCTAAAATGCTTTCTATTGTGCCACTAATGAACGGTGGTGGCTTATTTGAAACTGGCGCAGGTGGTTCAGCACCTAAGCATGTTCAACAGTTCGAAAAAGAAAACCACTTACGTTGGGATTCGTTAGGCGAGTTTTTAGCACTAGCGGCTTCGCTTGAGCACCTAAGCGTGAATACAGGCAACAAAAAAGCACAAGTACTTGCTGACACACTAGATAAAGCAACAGGTACGTTCTTAGCTGAAAACAAGTCGCCTTCACGTAAAGTAAAAGAAATTGATAACCGTGGTTCTCACTTCTTCTTATCTTTATTCTGGGCACAAGAGCTGGCTAAGCAAGACGAAGACAGCGAGCTTAAAGCGCAATTTACACAAATTGCGAGCGATTTAGAAACGCAAAAAGAGCAAATCGTAAGCGAGCTTAACGATGCACAAGGTCCTTCAATGGATATTGGTGGTTACTTCCAACCAAATGATGATGCAGCGTTTAAAGCAATGCGCCCAAGTGCAACGTTTAACGAAATTTTATCTAAATTAGTATAATTTTAGATTAAATAAAAAAACCGCTTACGTTTAAAGTAAGCGGTTTTTTTGTGTCTTTATTTTATATAAAAAGGCCGCTACTTTAACTTTAAAGTAGCGGCCTTTAATAATTAACCTGAATTTTGGATAATTAAAGCTATATTAATTATTTTGTATATGCTCGCGGCATAGATGACTCAGTGGTATAGCGCTCACGCAGTTTATCTTGGCGCGACTGCGTAGATACTTCTTCACCGTTAATAATCATTTTACTTACATGGCTACTTAGCTCAAATGGATCGTTACTCCATACAACCACATCGGCAGCTTTACCTACTTCAAGGCTACCTGCATTTATGCCAAATACGTCGGCTACATTGGATGTAACAGCATTAAGTGCACCTTGCTGGCTCATGCCGTACGAAACTGCATTACCGGCATCAAAACGAAGCTGGTAAATATTATGGCTGGCATCGCCGCCCACAGTTAAAATAACTTTTACTCCAGCTTTTTCAAGCGCGGCTGCGTTATCTAAACTGGCATGTAAAGAGTCAAAGCTTGAAGGTAAGCTATCCATAGCACTCATAATTACTGGTACTTGCGCTTTAGCAATCTGCTCTTTAACAACAACAGCATCTTGTGCACCATTGAGCACTAAATTAATACCAAATTGCTCTTTAACTTTAAGTAGCTCAATAATATCAGCCGCACGAGATACACCCACTACAAGTGGCATATCGCCGCTAAGTACTTTAACCATTACTTTATCTTCAGTACTTGGGGTGCTGTCGTCGTCTTTTTTAGGCTTTTTAGCTGCTTTTGTTTGGTGCTCTTCAAGCTTATTAATTAGCGTTTGCAATGTAAATGCGCGCGAGCCCTTACTGCGCTCACCTAAATAAACCACTAATGCAGCTTGTTTTTGTATGTCGCCTTGTAAATCACCGCTTAAATCAACCACACTTGCTAAGCCCGAAAAAATACTATCGCCACCGTGCGGGGTAATTACATCGCGGGTTACACCGCCTTTACGTGCATACGGGATAAGGCTTGAGTGAGCGTTATAAGCAAGGCTTACATCAAAATCAATGCCTGCTTTTTCTTCGCCTGCATCGCGTGAGCCTGCAACTGCACTTACTTCCACTAAGCCAAGTTGATTAATGCTAGCAATAAAACCTGGGGTTACAATTTGCCCATTTGCATCAATAACTTTATCTGCTTGTACTTGCTGTGGATTAATAGCGGTAATTTTACCGTTATCCATAACAATGCTGGCGTTTTCTAAAACACCTTGCTCGGTTGCCGTATGCAGCGTGGCATTAATAATAGCAAGCGATTGTGCATTGGCTGCACCTGAGGCTAATAGTCCGGCAGCAACCAGAGATAGCGAAAACGAACGTGATAAATTTTTCATTCTGGGCTCCTTATTGTTGGCCTAACATAAAATCACTTTGTGCGTGAAATGCGCTATCGTTTCTATCGTAAACTTTTGCGCCATCAATAAATACTTGTTCAGCTTTTGCGTAAACGCTAAATGGGTTTTGGTTCCAAATAACCACATCGCCTTGCTTACCTGCTTCAAGCGAACCAGTTTTATCTTCAATACCTAATGATTTAGCCGCGTTTGAGGTGATCCACTTAATCGCGTGCTGCTCCGAAATATCAAAGCCATTTTCGTTTGCACGGTACATTACTTTACCCGCTTCTTGGTTTAAGCGCTGAATAGTGGTGTCTGAGTCAGAATGCACAATGGCGCACGAATTTTTTACCGCATCAACAATAGCTACGTTTTCTTGAACCATATCGTAGGCTTCCATTTTAAAGCCCCACCAATCTGGCCAAAGTGCAGCACACGAACCATTTTCAGCTAATAAATCTGCAATTTTATAAGCTTCTACACCGTGATGGAACGTACCTGCGTGATAGCCAAATTCTTTTGAAAGGTCGATCATCATCGCCATTTCTTCAGCTTTATAACAGTGGTTATGAATTAACACTTCACCTTCAATGACCGCGCGAAGAGTATCGTGCTTAATATCGCGAACTGGTGCTTCTGGGTTTAAACCTGCTTCATAATCGGCGTCGTATTTATCCCATGCACGTTTGTACTCTTGGGCTTCTGCCCATGCCATACGGTAACCGGCCATGTTACCCATACGGGTTGAAGGCAAAGTACCTTGGCGACCATATACGCGTTTTGGGTTTTCACCACAGGCCATTTTTAAACCATTAGGCGCATCAGGGAATTTCATTGCTTGCATGGTATGCGCAGGAATGTTTTTAAGTGTTACGCCACGGCCACCAAATAAGTTAGCTGAGCCTGGTAAAATTTGTAGTGAAGTAATACCGCCTTCGCGCGCGCGGTTAAAGCCAGGATCTTGAGGCCATACAGAATGCTCTACCCACACCTCAGCAGTATTTGGGCTGGTCATTTCGTTTCCGTCTTGATGAGACTCAACCGATGGGCTTGGGTAAGCACCTAAGTGAGAGTGTACGTCAATAATACCTGGGGTAACCCATTTGCCCTGTGCATCAATGGTTGCATCTGCATTGGCCGATAAGTCTTTACCTACTTGTTGTACTTTACCATCAACAAGTAACACATCGGCGTCATCTAAGCGCTCGCCAGTGCCAGTAAGTACTGTCGCATTGGTAATTAATGTGCTTTTACTTGCAAGCGGTGTGTAGGTGCTTGGGTAAGGGTTTTTATTAATGGTGATTTTTGCATCTTGTGGGCCGTTTTCTTGGCAGCCAACAAGGGCAGCAGCTAAACCAACTGCTAACAATGAGGGAGCAAATTTTTGCATGTTGTTAGGTTCTCCTGTTTTTTTGCTACTTTAGCTAAAGCGGCGTAATAAAGCTAAAAAAACAGGTAAAAAAGCGATTAAATGAGTTAAACGGCTGTAATTATTTTTTTATATAATTGTTATACAGCTTTTCAAGTGCGCCTTCGGTTGTAAGCGATGGGTCTTTGTTTATAAAGTGTTTTACGGTGCGAGTTACAAAGTCTGAGTTTTGCTTATGCTGCTTAGCAAAATCCTTAATTAATGTATTGCCATCGCTTGCTGCTGTTACTTTATCATGGCGATGACGATACTGGCTAAGTGCTCTATTAAAGTCGCCGTTATAATCCTCTACCAATATTTTATAAAAGTCACTTTTTTGAACTTTAAGTACGTTAATACAGTAATTTAATGCCTCTTTAAAGTCGGTAAAAACGGTGCCTTCTACATCAAACTCTTTGGTTTTTTCGCGTACGGTCACGCGGGCTTCTTCGGTGGCATATGTAAAGCCTGTAAACGCTAAACGCTCAGATGCCTCTTTACCTAATTTCATACCCGCTTGAATGCTGTGCGCAAATTCGTCACTCATTTCGCTTAATTCGTTTTCTTCCCACATGTTATAAACACGCAGCGCCTTAGCGTACTTATTAGAGAGCTTTTTTTTAAGTTTTGTAAAACGCTCATCTATCGTCATTAGCCTTTCATTATGTAATAAGGCATGGCACTCATAACACGCGGCAATAGAGACAAAGTCGGCCTCTTCGCCTAAATCAATAATGCTCTGTAGCATATGTAACGGCGGGCAATGATCGCGCTCTGTGGCTTCGCATCCACAATAAAAACATTGGTTAAAATGCTTGTGTTCGCAGGCATACGCTTGCTGGTAATAGCTGGCTAACGTTTTGCTCACTGGTTCTCCTAAAAATTAAGCGCGTAAATAATGGGGGCGATAATAGCAGGCTGAGAAAATATGTCAGTAGCTATAAAATAATTTTGCCTAAGTGTGTCAAAAAACACATTTATTAGGGCTTAAATTCAGTCACCTAGCTTAAGTGTGTATTTTTAAACATACCTGCTTACACCTTGTTGCGTTTGGTTAACAGCTTTTTAGTTTGAATCGCTCAATAATAAAGCTGAACCACAAACAATGAGGACTAATTATGAACACGTTAAAAGCTACTTTATGCACAACTATGGTACTAGGCGCTACTTTACTAATTGCAAAACCAGCATTAGCCACCCAATTTGTCGCGGCCGATTCATCGCCAGGTACACAGGCTTGTATGGCTGTTGCAGCTAATAAATCGTACGTAGTACGTAAAGCGTCACGCGATTTAAATATAAGCAAAGCGGTAATGAGCAAAAAGCTGCACTGTAATAACTTATCAATGGGCGACTTTGTTACTTTGTATAACCTTGATAAAAGCGCAAATTATTTGAATATTGATACCAGTACTAGCACTTCAATTAAAGATTTAGCTAAATCGTACAACCCAGAAAAAGTAATCATCACAGGGCCAAAATAGTATGGCGTTAACACAAAATTAAGCCTGCTTTGTAAGCAGGCTTAGTTTATTAAATAATGGCCGCAATTAAGCCAAATAAACCGCCAAACACACCGCCCCATACTACTAGCCAACCTAAATGCTCACGTATCATAGTTTGAATAATGTCTTTAACCATTTTTGGGGTGAGTTCATTTAAGCGCTCATCAACTAATTTAAGTACCGTAGCATGTAAGCTTTGTGCGCTATTCCCTTGCGATAACGTATCGTTTACTAGCACTTTAAAATCGTCTGTTTGGCTAATTTGCGCAAGTGATAGCTGCATTTTTTCAATAAACTTTTCTCGCATTGGCTCTATAGCCGCTGTGCCACCAAACATACCTAACATACTGCCAAACTGTGATTGCTCTATTACTTGAAGTAGGTTGTCGAATGCAGGGTTTAAATCAACTTTAGTAATAATGCCCTCAAAATCGATATTAGGTTGCGCTTTGCTAAGTAGGTTATTAATTTTTTGCTCAGAGAAAAACTCAGTCAAAATTAAATTACGAATAGCCACTTTAAAACTTTCAAATTTTAGAGCAATAACACCCGAGCCATATAACAAAGGTACTTTTTCAAATAACATATGAACAGCCAATAAGTTTGTGACAGCACCAGATAGCGCAAATAACCCCACCGATAACACAATAGCGTGGTTAAAAAAGTAGCCTATAACTACACACAAGACAGCAAGCAAATTGGTGATAAAACTTTTGTTCATTGTTACTCCATTAGCATTTTTTATATCGTTAATTTTACAACGATTAGTTTGTTAAATTAATACTTTTTTGCCATAGTTTAAGTATCTGTTTAAAAGGCGAGCAATTGATATGTGGAAAACAGTAAACGAGCACATTAGCCAAGCCATTCATTATGACTTTAAACATACTTACAAACGTCAGCTGCAAAGTACAAATACCGATAAACTCTATCAACTAACCGATGGAAAACACAATTACCTGGTTAAAATTGCCCTTAAAAGCGAACTAGATCGTCTAGAAAGCGAAGCAATAGGACTTAAGCAGCTCACCCAAAATAGTGTTTTTATGGTGCCCGACTGCATTGTAACAGGTGCTAATATTGAATTTTCGTTTATTGTACTCGAGTGGTTAGTACTTGATAAACAGCCCCACACACATTGGCACGATATGGGTAAACAACTGGCTATGCTGCACCAAAAGCACGACCAAGCAATGTTTGGCTTTGATGTAGATAATTACCTAGCCACCACCGTGCAACCAAACCAGTGGCATAAAAAATGGGACTTATTTTACGCAGAAGAGCGCATAGGCTGGCAACTGCAACTAATAGCCGAAAAAGGAATTCAGCTTGTAGAGCCTGAGCTATTAATTAATTTGGTAAAAGAGCAATTGCACAGCCATATTGTGGAGCCCTCTTTAGTACATGGCGACTTTTGGCGAGGAAATATGGGCTTTATTAAAAATGTACCGACCTTATTTAATCCCGCATGTTATTACGGAGACCGCGAGGTAGATATTGCAATGAGTGAGCTATTTGCCCCCTTACCTGATGATTTTTATAACGCCTATAACGCGCAATATCCATTAAGCGAAAACTATAAAAAGCGCAAAGCAATATACCAACTTTACCCTATTTTAAATCACGCAAATATATTTGCAGGGCACTACCTTACTCAGGCTAAGCAGCATATTGATGAGCTGCTATCGCTTTAAATAATAACGCCTCATAAGGCGTAAAATAACTGTCATAATCGTTGCTTCAGCACTATATTTAAAAAGGATGTTATTTAGGCTCAATACCTTGTTGTTTAGTTCAGTTTTGAGCCATCAAGTTGTTGCTAGTATAACTGCACAACTTAATTAATGTGTATCAATAAGTTAATTCTTACCTTGGTACTATTGGAGTGATTATGAAAGATTTTTTATCACAACGTATCACGTGCCCACACTGTGGCAACCACATACACCTAGACATTGACGCAAGTATGGGGGATCAAGACTACGTAGAAGAATGCAGTGCCTGCTGTAACCCTATTCATTTAAACATGCACATAGACCATGCTCATAAAAAATTAGAGTTACACATAGACAGCGACGATGAACAAATTTTTTAGCCTTGGTGGCGTAAGTAATTTTCTACCGTGTTAATAATGGTATAAGTTTGCTGATCAACTTCTATATTTAGTTCATCACCTACTTGAGCGTTACCTAAATTTGTAATGGCCAGCGTTTCGGGGATCAGGTGTAACCAAAACCCCTGCTCGTCAATTTCGCCCACGGTTAAACTTGCGCCATTTATTGCTACAAAGCCTTTATACAGAACATACTTTTGCCATTTAGTAGGTAAGCTTAACTGAATTTTACAGTTATTTTGTTGCTTAACTATTTGCCCGATTTGGGCAGTGCAGTGAATATGCCCCGATACAATATGCCCACCTAATTCAGTACCAAAGGTTACTGAGCGCTCATAATTAACTAAACTACCTAGTGCAAGCTTGCCTAAATTAGTTAGTAATAGTGTTTCATCAATTACATCAAAATGTACTTGCGCCACTACATCGTGGTTACTTAATTCAACTTTAACCACCGTTAAACAACAGCCATTAATTGCAATGCTCGCACCTAAATCTAAATGTTTAACGTATTCATCACCTACCGATACAACCAAACGTAAAACCCCTTCGGTATGCGTGGTAGATACAACAGTAGCTTGAGTTTGAACGATTCCTGTAAACATAAAATCACTTAAAATTATTACAAAGTGCTAGTTTAACGTATCAACTCGTAAAATCATTCACTACAGTGATTTTTATTTGAAACACAATCGATTACAATTGCGCCCTGTTTTATCAAATAGCTGTTTTTATGACCTTTAGTAGCTGGGAAGCCAAACGTTTAATCACCCTTGCCGTACCTGTATTTTTAGCACAAGTAACACTCGTTTTAATGTCGGTGGTCGACACCATTATGGCAGGCCAAGTAAGCCCAACAGATTTGGCTGCGCTATCGATTGCAACCGGTATATGGAACCCGTTATTACTGGCGCTGCAAGGTATTTTGCTCGCGTTAACTGGTATTATTGCCCAATTTGCGGGCGCTAATGATAAAAAAGGCATTAGCCATTATTTTCAGCAAGCTCTGTATTTAACCGCTATTTTAAGCGCAATTGGTTTTGGTATAGCCAACATAGCCGATATAGTGATTTTAAAACTCGATACAACCCCCGCTATCGCAAGCCTTGCTTATGACTATATCCATTTTGTGAAATGGGGAGCCTTTGGATTTTTAATTTTTACCGTTTATCGAAATATGACCGAAGGCATGGGGATGACAAAACCCGCTTTTTATATCAGCTTACTGGGCCTTGGCGTTAATATTCCGGCTAACTATATTTTTATAAATGGTTTATTTGGCTTACCAGCCTACGGCGGCGCTGGTTGTGGCATTGCTACGGCATTGGTACTAACTGTAATGGCTGTTGCACAAGTAACGTATTGCCAGTTTAGTAAAAAAATCGATGCAAAAGCCCTGCTGGCAAATTTTGAAAAGCCCAATATTAAAACCATTGGGGTTATTACAAAATTAGGTATACCTATTTCGTTGGCCACCTTTTTTGAAATTACGCTATTTGCGTGTATACCATTATTTATTGCACACTTAGGTGCTGTTGCTGTGTCGGGTCATCAAATTGCGGGAAGCGTGACCGCGTTATTATTTATGATGCCACTGAGCTTATCTATCGCCATTAGTATTCGTATTGGTAATTTATTTGGTCAAAACCATTTAAGCCAATTAAAAACTGCTATATCAACCAGCTACATATTAGCCATTGCTATTGCCTTATTTTTAGCTTTTATAACCTTTATTGGCCGCGATTTAATAAGCCAACTTTACACCGACAGCCCAGCCGTTATTGCATTAGCGACCTCAATTATGATTTTGGCATGTATTTATCAAATTCCTGATGCACTTCAAGTCGCTGCGAACGGCATTTTAAGAGGTTTAAAACATACGCAGCCTATATCGTATATAACGTTTATATCTTACTGGTTAATCGGTTTTGCTTTAGGCTACGTATTGGGAAGAACAGATTTAATTGTGCCCGCCATGGGGCCGCACGGTTTTTGGATAGGTATTATTTTTGGTTTAACCGTTGCTGCTGTATGGCTTATGTTCACCGTTAATAAGCGATTAAAGCAGGCGCCATTTGTATAAAAAAGCACGAACATTAATACCAAGCAAAACATGGTTAAGTTGTTTATTAGCTGTGTGTTGCGCCGTGCTTGCAGGGTGTTCAAAAGCGCCCAGCAACACTTATCACACATACATAGCACGCTTAAGTAATCCCCTTGAAACCCAAGCCCCCGGTTTAAGTAAACCTGAAGCAATTAGCCCGCTTTTACCCCCTAAAACGCTTTTAAACTCCGCCACCATTAGCTTGATTGAACTTGCAAGCTTAAGTCATTGTAAGCTCAGCTTACTTATTAGTGAGCACAACAATCAGCTTGGTAAAACGGCCGGACATGCCGGTGTTTTAAAGTATCAAATAGAGTTTGTGCAAAATGCACAGCAGTGCTTAAGCACGCTTGAGCCTGACTCAGCAGTTTATAAAACCCTGTTAAAAGCAAAAACACATAAAGAGCAAACACTAAACCACTACTTTAATTTAATGTTGTATAACGAATTTGAGCTAAAAAACACGTGGCAAGCTAGCAGCGCAGAGCTTTCTGCTTCCCCTGCAGGGTTTAGCGACACGGTAGCAGCCATGCAGCAGCTTGCACTCATAAAACAACACATACTCAATAAACATTACTTAAAAATTAACTCCGCAGACATTTTTAACGCGTTAGAACAGCTTAATAAGTACCGTTTTAACCAATTACTCATTTATTCTACACGGCTGCAAATAGCGTTTAATAATTCAGCCACGCAATTTATTGAATCGCTCTCCATTGATGAAATATGCCCAGCAGGAAAAAATAAAAAAATAGCCACTATCGTCAGTAACGTGTTTCAAAAGTATTTCCTTAAAGAAATACAGCCTTATCAGGCTAATTTAGCAGGCTACCTTGAAACACTTTTACCTTTGTATAACCAACTGTGGTTTGACCAAGCCATAACAAATAAGCAAATAAATACTTTAATAGCGCTTGATTCACAAAACAATCTACTAAACCAGCTTAAAGGCTCAGCCAAAAAACACGTTACCTGGTGGCAAAACTTTTATAAAACGTGTGAAATCAGCCCAATATGAATAAAAAAACGGCAAATAAACGTAAAAGCAACAAACTTGCTTGATTCACCACTCACCACGCTATATATTAGCGGCCGCTGATAATTAAATTTATCGCATCTTAATTAGGTAATACGACCGTAGCTCAGTTGGTTAGAGCGCTACCTTGACATGGTAGAGGTCGGTGGTTCGAATCCACTC
>NZ_PNDP01000110.1:0-246 GCF_005886415.1 Pseudoalteromonas sp. S327
ATCACTTTACGGGCTTTGCTCATCACGCCAGCAAGCACCGCATCTACAAGTAAAACCCATATGTACAACTTCGCGGTAGATGTAGAGCTTGCTCACGTGAAAAGCGCAGCTTTTAAATGCTTAAATAAACCACTACTCACAAAGAGAAGCGAATGAGGAATAAATGAGAGGGCATAAAAACATAAACCTTTTTAGAACTATTACTGCCTCTAAAAGCGCAGCGCTTCTTATCCTCTTTGTGAATAA
>NZ_PNDP01000111.1:0-771 GCF_005886415.1 Pseudoalteromonas sp. S327
TCAAAAGTGATTAAGAGATTGTTATCACCACAGAGGATAAAGAGAAGTAAAGGAGAAGAGCCAATTACTGCTCGGTGTAGCGCGCAGCGCTTCGGTCTCCTCGGTGGTAAATAAAAGGCTTATAATTATTTAAGTGCTAAATAAATTTAAGGATTACTATTTATGGAAGATTTGGTGACTCAAACCGTTATTGGTTGCGCTATTGAAGTGCATAAAACCCTTGGTCCTGGTTTGTTAGAGTCTAGTTATGAAAGTTGCTTACTTTATGAGTTACAAGAAGCTGGCTTATTACCTCTTAATCAAGTTGCATTACCAATTAGTTACAAAAGTATAAATATAGATGCAGGGTATAGGCTAGATATACTAATACCTGACAAATTGATTATTGAATTAAAAGCCGTTGATAAGCTGCAGCCTATTCATTCAGCTCAGCTTATAACTTACTTAAAGTTAACAGGTATAAAAACAGGCCTATTGATTAATTTTAATCAAGTCCGTTTACTTGATGGGCTGAAATGTATTAGCGTGTAAAGTACGCCGGCTCAGTCGGTAAGCTAGGAGAAGATCGAATATAACTTCTCAGTACAGTCCTCGGTGGTAGATTTGCTTTAGATCAAAGACCTAAAGTAACTGTTATCACCACAGAGGACACGGAGAAGTGAATGAGAAGAGCTAATTACTGCGCAGCGCCTCGGTGGTAGGTTTTTTTTGGGGAAGTGATTAAGAGATTATTATCACCACAGAGGGCAAGGAGAAGTGAAGGAGAAAAGC
>NZ_PNDP01000112.1:0-210 GCF_005886415.1 Pseudoalteromonas sp. S327
TCTTCTACAAGCTCTGGTTCCTCGAGAAGCTCTGGCTCATCAATAAGTGAAGACGCTAATGTTTCAATATCATCTTCGTCAAAATCTTCCTGTGCATCAGCTAGATCTTCGACTGAATCAGCTAATGCGCTATCAATATCTCGCTCAGTATTATTATCTGTTGCTACTTGAGCGGCAGATGAATCTTCAGCTTCATCAATTAAGCTGTCT
>NZ_PNDP01000113.1:0-1013 GCF_005886415.1 Pseudoalteromonas sp. S327
CCCTCATATGTACGGAAGTAAAACTGTGGACGGTAACCTTTGAAGAAAGGAGTATGACGACCACCTTCATCTTTAGAAAGTACGTATACTTCTGAAGTGAATGTAGTGTGAGGGTTGATTGAACCAGGCTTAGCTAGTACTTGACCACGTTCAACGTCTTCACGCTTAGTACCACGTAGAAGTGCACCAATGTTCTCACCAGCACGACCTTCGTCAAGAAGCTTACGGAACATTTCAACACCAGTACAAGTAGACTTAGTAGTCTCTTTGATACCAACGATTTCAACTTCGTCGTTCACGTTGATGATACCAGCTTCAACACGACCAGTTACTACTGTACCACGGCCTTGGATTGAGAAAACGTCTTCGATAGGCATGATGAATGGCTTATCGATGTCACGCTCTGGCTCTGGGATGTAAGAATCTAGTGCTTCTGCAAGCTCAACGATCTTGTCTTCCCACTGCTTTTCGCCTTCAAGTGCTTTAAGAGCAGAACCTTGAATTAGTGGTAAGTCATCACCTGGGAAGTCGTACTCAGAAAGAAGTTCACGAACTTCCATTTCTACTAGCTCAAGTAGCTCTTCGTCGTCAACCATGTCACATTTGTTCATGAATACAACGATGTAAGGTACGCCAACCTGACGAGAAAGTAGGATGTGCTCACGCGTTTGTGGCATAGGGCCGTCAGTCGCAGCTACTACTAAGATAGCGCCGTCCATTTGAGCAGCACCAGTGATCATGTTTTTAACATAATCGGCGTGTCCAGGACAATCTACGTGTGCGTAGTGACGAGTTGGTGTATCGTACTCAACGTGAGAAGTTGAGATTGTGATACCACGCTCGCGCTCTTCTGGAGCGTTATCGATTGATGCGAAATCTTTAGCAACACCGCCGTATACTTTTGCAAGTACGTTAGTGATTGCTGCAGTTAGTGTAGTTTTACCGTGGTCAACGTGGCCGATTGTACCAACGTTTACGTGCGGTTTTACGCGTTCAAACTTTTCTTTTGCCAT
>NZ_PNDP01000114.1:0-320 GCF_005886415.1 Pseudoalteromonas sp. S327
GCTTGGCGATATCCCAACGCTAAATTTGGAATAGTTTTAGTTCTAGATAAGAACATGGTGCGGAAGGAGAGACTTGAACTCTCACATCCTAAGATACTGGAACCTAAATCCAGCGCGTCTACCAATTCCGCCACTCCCGCATTTAACATACACAGGTGTTAATGTATTGGAACCTAAATCCAGCGTCTAATTCAAGACTACTGCCAATTCCGATACTCCCGCATATTGTCATTCTTTATATGCAATTTCTTTGGTAGAAGAAATTGGCTGGGATACCAGGATTTGAACCTGGGAATGCCATTTTGAGACCGAGGGGGCTT
>NZ_PNDP01000115.1:0-426 GCF_005886415.1 Pseudoalteromonas sp. S327
CGATACTCCCGCATATTGTCATTCTTTATATGCAATTTCTTTGGTAGAAGAAATTGGCTGGGATACCAGGATTTGAACCTGGGAATGCCAGGATCAAAACCTGGTGCCTTACCGCTTGGCGATATCCCAACAAAGAATTAGCTGATTATTTTAGTTCTTATCGAGAACATGGTGCGGAAGGAGAGACTTGAACTCTCACATCCTAAGATACTGGAACCTAAATCCAGCGCGTCTACCAATTCCGCCACTCCCGCATTTTTACTTTGAATAATCAAAGAAAGGTAGTTATTTTAAACTCTTCATTGAGCTGCAATTTAACTCTTGCAGAGCCACTTCTAAAAAAGAAATGGTGGCTAAGACGGGATTTGAACCTGTGACCCCATCATTATGAGTGATGTGCTCTAACCAGCTGAGCTACTTAGCCAT
>NZ_PNDP01000116.1:0-221 GCF_005886415.1 Pseudoalteromonas sp. S327
GCGCTTATGTACACCTACTTTTTACATTGCTGAATAATATGCCGACTGACAGCCCGATAAAGTAAGCGTAATGGCCAGTACCGACGCGCTAAGTAATGTTTGTTTTTTCATTTGGATCCCTATTTACCAGTAAGTTCTGTAAATTATGGTGCTGATTGATATCATAATCAAAAATCGATTAGCACAAGTCAATTCTATGAATGATAAGCTCTACCTTTATA
>NZ_PNDP01000117.1:0-356 GCF_005886415.1 Pseudoalteromonas sp. S327
CAGCGCCTCTTATCCTCTTTGTGAATAAATCACTTTACGGGCTTTGCCCGGCACGCCAGCAAGCTGCGCGTTTACAAGTAAAACCCATATCTACACCTTCGCTGTAGACGTCGAGGCAAGCTCACTGACTTCGATGTGATAAATGATAGCTACAAGACGTAGAGCTTGCTCACGTGAAAAGCGCAGCTTTTTAAATAAAAAATAATCCACAAAGAGAAGCGAATGAGGAATAAATGAGAAAACATAAAGACCAACAACAATCTTTTTAGAACTATCACTTCCTCTAAAAGCGCAGCGCCTCTTACCCTCTTTGTGAATAAATCACTTTACGGGCTTTGCCCATCACGCCAGCAAGC
>NZ_PNDP01000118.1:0-303 GCF_005886415.1 Pseudoalteromonas sp. S327
TCGAGTTTGCTATTTAAAGCAAGTGGATAAAACTAATATGGAGCGGCACACGAGGCTCGAACTCGTGACCTCGACCTTGGCAAGGTCGCGCTCTACCAACTGAGCTAGTGCCGCATCATATTAATTCTAAATTTAATTACACAAACTAATTTATGTAACATTTTTTTTATAAATTACACTTGGCGATGTAATTAAACCACAAAGTGGTGCCCGAGGCCGGACTTGAACCGGCACGACTTGTTAGTCGAGGGATTTTAAATCCCTTGTGTCTACCAATTCCACCACTCGGGCATCGAGTTTGCT
>NZ_PNDP01000119.1:0-316 GCF_005886415.1 Pseudoalteromonas sp. S327
GGCAATAGCAGCAGCTACGGCCGCTTTTTTGTCATCAGCAGGAGAGTGTGTTTGTGAGTTTTCAGGCTCAACTTCACCTGTTTGCTCAGCAGCACTTGGTTCATCTGATTGCTGGGCTTGCGCAGCCGCTTTAGCGGCTTTTTTAGCTTTAGCACGCGCGATAGCAGCAGCTACCGCTGCTTTTTTATCATCTGCGGCCGCGGCGGCTTCATCGCTTTGTGGCTCAGCGCTTTGCTCAGCTTGCGCCGCTTTTTTCGCTTTAGCGCGGGCAATAGCAGCAGCTACGGCTGACTTTTTTTCATCAGGGGGTGGGGTT
>NZ_PNDP01000012.1:0-110577 GCF_005886415.1 Pseudoalteromonas sp. S327
CAGCCAACTGTTTTTTGTCCTCATTTATTAGCTTGTTAGCTTACCCGTGCTATCACACGGTGATACTTCCATTACTTTACCACTAAACGCCTTAAATTCACCACCTAAGCCATTTGCAGGATCTATTTCAACTAAGACGGGAGTGAACCCTCTTTCATTTGTTGGCAATATTTCAAACTCTAAAGATAAAATGACGTTTTGATGATCAAACCCGATTAACTCAGAATCATGTATATCTTCGAACCTAAACGTGATCAGGTTATGTTTAATAAGCTCATAATAGCCGTTTGACTTCACATTCGATGTCATTTCAAAACAGTGCACAGTTAATTCCATATAAGGACAGGTATAACCTGCTTCTTCCTTGTAATACGAATTTAAAACAACACTTTTAATTTCAGCATCATGAAAAGATGGCCAATAGCCATAGATTTCTTCAACTGAATTATAATTCTCAAGATACTCTGATAATTTCATAAGGGTAGCTAACTTTTAAATAAGGGGCGCAGACGTGTGGGCTAAAATCCGAACGAAGTGAGCAGCCCACATGTTTGCGTCCCAGCCCGCGCAGCGGGCGAACTTGATTTTTTTGTTATGTGACTTACCCAAAAAAACAAGCGTATTCATCATGATCTATAACGGCAAAGACTTGCTCAATAGTTTTTACATACATATTTGGCTCATAGCCATGCCATTTTAGATCTTGTCGCATCCAGAAAATTTTCCATTTACCTTGAGCGCGGATAAAAGTTGCTTTAGCCATGTCCAGGTCATGATATTCATTTGGGCTGTCCCAAACAGGACGCGTTTCATATATATAAACTGATTGTTTCTCCAGCCGCCAACCAATATCTAACTCATTTCTAATATGCACTGGTGGCCTACGCTTATTTAAAAACGCGTTGGCAGCTTTTTCTATCTTCTTTATTTCGAATTCACTTAAGGCCATAAACGTTTAATTTTTCACCTGTCACATAACAATTTTATAGTGCGCTCATCGCGCATATTTCTGCCAACGATACGCTCATGTATTTTATAAATTATTTTTACCAAATAACTTAACACATTGCTATATATAATTTTTTATTAGCACTCAAACTCTCAATAAAAGACAAAATGCGCTCGCCGCTCATTTTCTTGAATATGCGTGCATCACAACTACACTGTATATAAAAACAGCACCATTGTTGGTAATAGTATGAAAACACGTTCCCCATTTTTAAATTGCATAGCTGAATATATGCTAGTTCGTCAATATTCATTGCGCACCGTCGATACCTACCTAAGATGGATTGCATCTTATATCCATTTTCATAATAAACGCCATCCCGCCTCAATGGGGGACAATGAAGTCGAACGCTACTTAGAACATTTAGTGTTAAAGCAAAACGTTGCACCACGTACGCAAGCTACCGCACTCAATTCATTGTCATTTTTATACAGGCACATAATAAAAAAAGAACTCTCATTAAATTTAAATTTTGCTCGTAGTAAAAAACAAGCAAAGCTCCCTGTAGTGATGACCCCAGAGGAAGTTAGAATGTTGATGGCTCATTTAAATAAGCGCTATTATTTAATTGCAGCCCTTATGTATGGAAGTGGCTTAAGAGTAATGGAAGCGGTGCAATTAAGGGTGAAAGATATTGATTTTGATTATAAATGCATTCAAGTATGGAATGGAAAAGGTAATAAACACCGCATTGTTACGCTGGCCACAGAGCTAATTCCTATGCTGAGAAATCAAATTTTGAACGTTGATGACTATTTAAAACTAGATTTAAATAATACGGAATATTCTAGCGTATGGATGCCATATGCTTTAACAAAAAAATATCCAAGTGCCGCAAAATCGCTTGCGTGGCAGTATTTATTTCCTTCTCATATATTAAGTTCAGATCCTCAAAGCGGTGAAATAAGACGACATCATTTTCATCACTCCTGTATTAGAAAAGAGGTTAAAAAAGCCGTCCAAAAATCAGGGTTAACAAAAATAATAACACCTCATACATCAAGACACTCTTTTGCTACTCATCTACTGCAAAATGGCGCCGATATAAGAACTGTTCAAGCTCAGCTTGGCCATTCTGATGTTAAAACCACACAAATTTATACTCATGTATTACAACAAGGTGCCAACGGAGTTATCAGCCCTTTTTCAAGATTATAAGTGTCTCTTTTAAACCTCTGCACATACATACTCGCTTACAAATCAATACCGCTATCTATCTCTACTTTATAAAACACATAAAAAAGCCCCGCTTGGTTTTAAACAAACGAGGCTCCACACTAATTTTTTAATCAAGAATAAAAGCGCCGATACAGCGGGCGCTTTGCATCATTGAATTTTATTGATTAACTACACTTTTAAGTGGGTTAACTGGTTGAGCGTTGTCATCTAATAAGTTCATGTCAAAGTCGAACTCATCAACGCGAATCGCTTTTTCACGCTTTTTGTTGTAATCAATTAGTTGCGCATGTTCATCCGCAGTAATTACATTTGCCGCTAATGCGTTATCTAGCGTAATGGCAAAACGTGTACCTGGTTTAATCTTTTTAGCGCGCAGCGCTTTTTTAACTTTAGCCAGCTCAACAAGTGATGCCATTTTGGCTTTATAAGCTTGCTCGTTAATGTGATGACCGTCGCCTTCTACAGGCTTAACTAAATGCGTAATTTGCGCTTTAAATGCGGTATCAAGCTGTGCTTGTTTTGCTAATTCACGAATTAAGTCGTCGCTAATTTTTGGCATTTTAGTTGAGTAGTTCATTGTTACAAAACGAATAAACTTACGAGTACCACTTGCAGGGAAGTTATCTAAAAACTTATGCAGTGCTTCTTCAGCGCTTTGCAGTGCAAAACGTGTCGCGTAGTGGAAGTACGGCGCTGCTTGCTCGCGCTCGGTGCTTGCTACTTTTTGCTCGTAATACTTAATTGATGCCATTGCCGCGTATAAAAAGCTCATTACATCGCCTAAACGTGCTGATAGCATTTCAGCCTGCTTTAACTTACCGCCAAGTACGAGTAACGAGAAGTCGGCATACACTGCTAATTTTGCAGACAGTTTATGCACGGCTTTTTCGTATTCACGTACTTCTGGTAATGCAGAGTTTGCACTTGCAGTAAATGGTAAAACACCTAAACGGAACGCACGTAAGCTATTTGCTGTGCTGTAACCAATTGTTTTACGCAAAATGCCGTTAAACTCTTTATCTGCAACTTTATCTTCACTATGGATTGATTCAACCATAGATTGTAAATAAGGGTGACAACGCATAACACCTTGACCAAAAATCATCAGGTTACGTGTAAGAATGTTCGCGCCTTCTACTGTAATTGCAATAGGCTGTGCTACGTAACCGCTTGCAAGGGTATTTTGTGGACCATTTTGAATCGCTTTACCCGCTTGAATATCCATTGCAGAATCTAATACGTCGCGGCCAAGCTCGGTCATGTGGTATTTAGCTATTGCTGTAACAACGGATGGTTTTAAGCCCATGCCTAGGCCTTCAGTTGTCAGTACGCGCATTGCTTCTTGAAGGTATGTTTTACCTGCAATGTCTGCTAGTTTTTCTTGAATACCTTCAAATTGACCAATTGCTAAACCAAACTGCTCACGCACTGCTGCGTATTCAGATGCTGATTTAAACGCCACTTGTGATGTACTTACACCTAGTGCAGGTAATGAAATACCACGTCCTGCGCCTAAACAGCTAACCAGCATTTGCCAACCACGACCGATGTTTTTCTGGCCGCCAATAATAAAGTCCATTGGTACAAATACTTTGTTTCCACGTGTAGTACCGTTATAAAAACGAATACCCATTGGGTCATGGCGGTTGCCAAGCTCTACACCTGGGTGATCTTTAGGAATAAGCGCACAGGTAATACCTAAGTTTTCTTTGCCGCCTAGTAAACCTTCTGGATCAACTACTTTAAATGCTAAACCAAGTACCGTAGCGATTGGTGCCAGTGTGATGTAACGCTTATCCCATGTGATCTCAAGGCCAAGTACTTCTTCGCCGTTGTACATGCCTTTAGTTACAGTACCAATATCTGGAATGCCACCTGCATCAGAGCCCGCCTCTGGGCTTGTTAATGCAAAACATGGAATGTCTCTGCCGTTTGCTAAACGAGGTAAGTAATGCGCTTGCTGCTCTTGTGTACCAAAGTGCAGTAATAATTCACCTGGGCCTAAAGAGTTAGGAACCATAACAGTTACCGCTACTGCAGAGCTTTTAGTTGCAATGGTTGCCACAATAGTTGAGTTTGCATAAGGGCTAAACTCTAAACCGCCAAACGATTTAGGAATGATAAGCGAGAAGAAACGCTCTTTTTTCAAAAATTCTAATATGTCATCTGGTAAGTGAATACCGTTTTGAATAACTGAATCGTCAATCATGCCTAGTAGCTCTTGTACTGGGCCATCTAAGAATGCTTGCTCGTCTGCACTTAGGGTAGCAGCCGGCACATCGCGTAGTGCGCTAAAATCTGGCTTACCTTGATAGATAGACCCTTCTAGCCACACATCACCCGCGTCTAGCGCTTCTTGTTCAGTGATTGAAATACTTGGTAATACTTTTTTTAATTTTGTACGTAAACTCATGATTGAACTCATCCGACCAGATAAATAATACCTACATTACGTCATAAAAATCAGTTTAGATCAATTACTCTATTCAATTAATTAACAGTTTTTTCAATTTATTTTCTTTACGGTGACGTAAACTGTTGAAACTAAAAGGCTTACACTTGTGCGCTGAAATACCTCTATTTGGCAACAATTAAACCCCATACTCATAAAAGCTAATTTTTAGACATAAAAAAACGCAGCCACTTGGGCTGCGTTTTTAAAATAAGGTGGGCAACGTTAACTGCTTATTTGCACAACATGTTTGCCTGTAAAGCCACCCGCTATTTGGTTATTTAAGGCAGCACTGACTGAGTCAGCAATAAAGTCAACCGCAGTGATTGCCGGTGTTTTAATATCGCCCGATAGCGCGCCTTCAAGTAATAAATTGCCCATAAAACTTAAGCGCTGCTGTGCACATAAACTATTGGCAAGCCACGCACCACCAATAGACACCACACTAATATTAGGCGCTCGGTGGTACATTAAATCCTGATCAAAATGAGGCAGCGAGTTTAAACACGCGATACGCCCGCAAAAACGCATTAATTCAATATTTCTAAGCGTTGATTCACCGCCCATAGTATCAATTACCGCATCAAACCCTTGCGGGCCAAGCTCGCGGCGAATTTTGTCGCGTAACTTTTTGTCGTTATAATCAAATACCACATCGGCACCTAGCTGCTTTACCAGCTTGTGATTACGCTTTGAAGCGGTGGTAAATACATCGGCACCGCGTTGTTTAGCATATTGAATGGCAAACTGCCCTACCGCACCAGAGCCACCTTCGATTAGGATTTGGTCGCCCTCCGTAATGGCAATTTTATCTAAGCTAATAAGGGCGGCCATACCAGCGCACGGTAACGTAGCAGCCTTTGCAGGGCACAGCCCATCGGGCACAACCGATACAGCAAAGTTAGACACGGTGGTGTATTCACTCAGTACCCCTTGCTTACCTATATTGGCATGCCACATTACTCGTTCGCCAACCCCAGGAAACACACCTTTGTTAGCTTTAACTACCACACCAACGGCGTCTAGGCCTAAAATATGAGGGTATTGCCACTTACAAAAGCCCGTTTTAGCAAAATAGGCATCAGCAGGATTAAGGCCTACATACTCAAGCTTTACCAACAGTTCGTTGTCGGCGCACTCGGGTATATCAACCTCAACATCTTGCAAGCGTATTTGCTCATCTGGTTGTGATAAAACAATAGCGCGCATGGTTTGTAAGGGGCTGCCTTGATGTGATAATTCAGTATTGCTCATTCAATTAACTCTACCTATTTTGTACTGCTCAGTGCATAGCTCCATTGGCCGTTAAATGCCTGATAAGCATTCACTTTAGCAAGCAATGTAGCAATAGTTGTGTCAACAGCGTTTTCTTGTGCCATTAAAACATCCTGGCGTGCATCTAACAACTCTAAGTACGGTATTTGGCCTTCTTCGTACATCGCCTGTGCTTGTAAAAATGCTTTATTTGCAAAGCCATAGCGCTGTTTAGCATAACGCTCTTGCTGTTGTTGATTGACCAACATTTGCAATGAAAGTTCACTTTGAGTCACCGCATTTAATACTATTTGCTGATAGTCGCTGTAGGCAGCTTCACTTAAAAACTGCTGTGCGTCACGCTGGGCAAGGAGTGCGGGGTAACTTAATATCGACCATTGCAATTGGGGGGCTACTTGCCATTGCTGATCAGTATTTTTTAAGCCCGTGCTGTCTATGCTCACTACGCCTGCAAAGGCTGATAAGCTAATATCAGGTAGTAAGGCTTTACTTGCCGCCACACTTAAGCTGTTAGCTTGGCTAAAATCATACAATGCACGGCTTATATCAGGGCGAAGGGCAATGGCGCTATTGGCATTTTTAAGCGCAACGCTAAAGCTTTGCTCCAGCAGGTTTTGCTCATTGTCTATCGCAATGTCTTGCGCAAGCTTACCTGTAAGCACAGCTAAAGTGGATAAGTCGCTGTATTTAGCATACTCAATAGCGGGCATTAGGGCTTCTTGCTGCCTAAGCTGTGCCATCGTACGGTTTAGGTCAAGCTCGTTGGCAACGCCTTC
Organism: Pseudoalteromonas sp. S327; assembly: GCF_005886415.1. Taxonomy (NCBI): domain Bacteria; kingdom Pseudomonadati; phylum Pseudomonadota; class Gammaproteobacteria; order Alteromonadales; family Pseudoalteromonadaceae; genus Pseudoalteromonas; species Pseudoalteromonas sp. S327. Next base: position 6,692 of record NZ_PNDP01000012.1, read on the forward strand.
ATCTACACGTGCTTGAAGTACCTCAATGCTTTGCTCTAATGCGTTTATTTGCATGGCTATAATGTGTTGTTTTTCAACATTACCTTGATAGCTTACAAACCCTTTAACAACAGACGATACCACTTCAATTTGCAGTGAACGTACTTGCTCGGCTTGGCTCATGGCCGATGCATTTGCAGCATCAACCAAAGCAGTAATACGGCCAAATAAATCTAACTGCCAATCAAGCGCTACGTTAGCACTCGATTGACGGTCAAACACACTCGGTGCATCGCTTCGTGCTGCGCCAATATTTACCCCGCCTTGGGGTAAATATTGCGCTTTTTGCTCGCCTAATCTTGCAAGGGTACTTTTAAGCGTTAATTGGCTTGTTTGCAAATTGTAGTTATTGGCAAGTGCGCTATTAACCAAAGCATTTAGCTGCTTTGATTCTAACTTGTGCCACCAATTTGTTTCATCTGCTATGGCAATATTGCTGGCAATATTTGCTTGAGCTACAAAATCGTTAATAGCGTTTTGCTCGCTTTGTGTATCTATTTTGCTAGCGCAACCAGATAAAAAAGCAGCCACTAACACAGTACTTAACGTTAAGCGCGTTTTGATAGGTTTAGCGATTAAATTAGTCATGCGATAATCCCTTTTCTTTTTGCTGCTTTTTCACAACTAACATGTAAAACACAGGTGTAAATAATAAGCCAAACACCGTTACCCCTATCATGCCTGCAAACACCGCGTTACCCATTGCGTGACGCATTTCGGCGCCTGCACCGGTTGCAAGTACCAAAGGTACAACCCCAGCTGTAAAGGCAATTGAGGTCATTAATATTGGCCGTAAACGCATACGACACGCCGCTAATATTGCCTCAAAGTGCGTTAACCCACCGCCGTGTTGGTCGCGGGCAAATTCTACCATTAATATGGCGTTTTTAGAGGCGAGTGCCACCAGTACAATTAATGCAATTTGAGTAAATATATTATTGTCTGAGCCTACAAACCACACACCTAATAGTGCTGAGAAAATAGTCATCGGTACAATTAATATTATGGCCAGTGGCAAACGTAAACTTTCGTACTGCGCAGCAAGCACCATAAATACAAGCAACACAACTAATGGGAATACATAAACCATGGTGTTACCTGCAAGTACTTGTTGGTACGTTACTTCTGTCCACTCGTACTCAATACCTGTTGGCAGGTTGTCGGCTAATATTGTTTCAATAGCAGTTTGTGCCTGATCAGAGCTATAACCGGGGGCTGGGCTGCCGTTTAGTTCTGCACTTGGGTAACCGTTGTAATGCATTACACGGTCAGGTCCTATTGTTGGTGTAACTGTAAGTACCGAGCCAAGCGGCACCATATTTCCTGCACTGTTACGTACTTTTAGGTTAAGGATTTGCTCAGGGTCAAGACGAAAATCAGCATCAGCTTGCGCATTAACCTGATAAGTACGACCAAACATATTAAAGTCATTCACATACACAGAGCCTAGATATATTTGTAATGCGTCAAATACTTCATCAAGAGGAATACCTTGAATAAGTGCTTGCTCGCGGTCTATATCAATATCCATTTGTGGTACTTGAATGCGAAAGCTTGAATATAAGCCCATTAACGCGGGATCTTGCTGCGCCTTACCAATAATGGTTTGCAAACTATTAAATAGTGCATCAAAGCCTTTATTTGCTCTATCTTCAATTTGCAGCTTAAAGCCACCTGTTGTGCCTAAGCCTTGAATTGGCGGTGGCGGAAATACAGCTACAAACGCTGCATCAATAGCTGCAAAACGCTGATTTAACTGCGCGGCAATTGCCATCGCTGATTGACTAGGGTCGGTACGTTTATCAAAGCTCTCAAGTGGCGTAAATACAATGCCGCTATTTGGGCTATTAGTAAAACCGTTTACCGATAAGCCTGGAAACGCCACGGTGTGTGCAACGCCTGGTACTTCTAATGCTATTTTTTGCATTTGCGAGAGCACATCTTCGGTACGGTCTAAACTGGCTGCATCTGGCAGTTGCGCAATCGCAACTAAATATTGCTTATCTTGCTGTGGAATAAAGCCACCGGGTACGGTATCAAACAATTTAATTGTACCGCCCACCAGCGCAACATAGGCCACCATAACAATAACGCTCATACGTATAAGCTTTTGTACCAGCTTTTCGTAGCCTTTAGCACCACGGTCAAACACGCGGTTAAACGGTTTAAATAACCACGCACCAAACAGTTTATTAAGTAAACGCGTGAATGCATCTGGTTTTGCATCGTGCGACTTTAATAATAATGCCGATAGCGCAGGCGACAGGGTTAAGGAGTTAAACGCCGAAATAACAGTCGAAATAGTAATTGTTAGTGCAAATTGCTTATAAAACTGACCCGATAAACCGGTAATAAATGCAGTAGGAATAAATACCGCACACAGCACTAACGCTATCGCAATAATTGGCCCGGTTACTTCGCTCATAGCAACACGTGTTGCCTCTAAAGGCGAAAGCCCTTGTTCTATATTTCGCTCTACGTTTTCAACAACAACTATCGCATCATCAACTACAATACCAATTGCCAGTACCAAGCCAAACAGCGAAAGAGTATTAATAGACACGCCTAGCCATTGCATTACAGCAAACGTTCCTATTAACGAAATTGGCACCGCAATCAATGGAATAATAGACGCGCGCCACGTTTGTAAAAATACAATAACCACAATTACAACTAATACAATGGCTTCAAGTAGCGTTGCTATAACCGCATCTATTGAACCACGTACAAACACAGTGGGGTCGTAAACAATGTCGTACTCAACCCCTGCCGGAAAATCTTGTGATAAACGCGCCATGGTTTCGCGTACTTGATCAGAGAGCTCAATTGCATTTGAACCTGGGCGCTGAAACACTGGCATTGCAAGTGCTGGCTGGTTATCAAGCTCTGCACGAAGTGCATAGGTATCTTGGCCTAAATCAACACGGGCTACATCAGACAAACGCGTTAATTGCCCCTGTTCGCCCACTTTAATAATGACCTTTTCAAACTCTTCAACACTGTTTAAACGCCCTTTTACGTTTAACAAAATTTGAAATTGGCTGTCGTTAGAAATTGGCTGTGCACCTAAGCTACCCGCTGCAACTTGCTGATTTTGCGAGCGCAAAGCAGCCACAACATCGGTGGCTGTAAGCTCACGCGCTGCTAATGCATCTGGGTTTAACCAGACACGCATAGAGTACTTACCACCACCAAATAAACGAATATCGCCTACACCCGGTAAACGGGCAATTTCATCTTTAATATGAATGTCGGCATAGTTAGATAAATACGCTGTGTCGTGGCTGTTTTCAGGCGAGTATAAATGCACCACCATGGTTAAATCGGGTGATGATTTTTCGGCTACTACACCTAAGCGCTGCACCTCTTCGGGCAAACGTGGTAATGCACTGTTTACACGGTTTTGTACTTGTACTTGTGCACGGTCTAGGTCGGTGCCTAATGCAAACGTTACCGTTAATGTCATGCGGCCATCGCTGGTACCTTGCGAAAACATATACAGCATGTTTTCGGTGCCGTTAATTTCTTGCTCAAGCGGCGTTGCCACAGTTTGCGCTATAACGGTAGGGTTAGCACCTGGGTAATTTGCTGTTACCACAACAGTGGGTGGCACAACTTCTGGGTATTCACTTACAGGAAGTTGAAACAGTGATATACCACCAGCAATTAAAATAACCAACGACAGCATGGCTGCAAATATTGGTCGCTGAATAAAAAAGTGTGAAAATTTCATCGATAAACCTTATTGCTTAGCCATTAACTGGGCGTTGTCGTTTGACAGTGTAAAGGCAACCCCATCGGTATCAATTGTGACTGTATTAGGCGAAATAGGCATACCTGGGCCTACACGTGCAGGGCCATTTACCGCAATAATATCGCCTTCGTTTAGGCCAGCAGTAACAGCGCGTAACGCACCATAGCGCTCGCCTACTTCTATTAATTTGTATTCAAGCACGTTGTTTTCGCCAACGGTTAACACAAAGCGATTTTTTAAATCGGTGCCAATAGCACGCTCAGGAATAATTACTTTTTCGCTCACTTCGTTTGCTGCCAATTTAACGCGAGCAAAAGAACCTGCACGTAATTGATTGTTATCTTGTTCAAATACCGCACGTACACGTAAAGTACCCGTTGCTGAATTAATTTGGTTATCAATAAAATTAATATAGCCTTGGTAAGCAAACTCTTTTTGCCCTACTTTTTGCATAACAACTGTTTGGCGGCTTTGTGCGGTTACATCGTTAAAGGCGCTATTCCAAGTACGCTCATCAACATCAAAGTAGGCATACATCGCTTTATTAGAAACAATTGACGTTAATACACTTTGACCCGCTAATACGTTATTACCTTTGGTAATATTTGCGCGTGAGATAACACCATCAATCGGCGAAACTACTGATGTAAATTCTAAATCGAGCTTTGCAGAGGTAAGCTGTGCTTGCAGCGCTGCCAGTTGTGCTTCGCGCTGGCGAAGCGTTGAGGTACGCGCCTGTGCTTGTTCTGTTGAAATAGCTTTACGTTCTAATAAGCGCACTGCTCGTTTGTCTTCACTTTTAGCTTGTTCAAGTGCAGCTTCTGCGCTGTGTATTTGCGCTTCTAGGCTTGCTACAACTGCTGCAAAAGGGCGCTCGTCAAGTTGAAACAACACATCGCCTTGCTTAACAACATCACCTTCTTTAAATTCAATGCTATCAATCACCCCAGATACACGCGGCATTAACGCAACTTCTTGCGGCGATTCTAAACGCGTGGTGTAGGTGTGCCAGCTTTGTACTGGTTTAATTAAAACTTGTGCTACATCGATAGGTTGTAATTGTTGTTGCTGCGCATTTGGTGCGCTCTCATCGGCACAGCCCGCTAAGGATAGAGTTGCCGCAGCTAATGCAGCAGCAATTAAATGTTTATTCATGAAGACGCTCCTTTATTTATTTACCTGGCATGTTACGGACTATACTTGCGGACAAAAACCATAGATTTATAAATTCATTAATGCCAAAATGGCATCAATAGCATTTATTAGGTGATCATAATGGATACAACAAGCCGGCTTTTAATGCTGCTTGAAGTGGTAGAACAAGGCTCTTTTGCCAAAGCTGCAGAAATAAGAAACATAGACCGCTCTGTTATATCTAAACAAATCAGCCGGTTAGAGGACGAGCTAGGCGTTAGGTTATTAAACCGCACCACCCGTTCGTTTTCGTTAACGGCGGCGGGCGCAGAAATGATTAAAAAGGCGTCAGAGCTAAGAGAGCTACTTGGTGAAACCGTACGTATGGCCGAAAACTACCACTTAGAGCCACGCGGTGTGTTAAAGGTTACCTCGTCAACATTAATTGGTCGGCGTTATTTACAACCTGTGCTTAACGACTTTCAAAAACGTTTTCCACAAGTAGAAGTAGAGCTACGTTTAGACGATAGGCTAGTTGATATTGTATCTGAAGGGTTTGATTTAGCATTTAGAATTGGTGAGCCTAAAGACTCCTCATTAATTGCCCGTAAAATTGCCCGTAACAGGCTGCTTATTGTAGCCGCCCCTGAATTTATAAAAACCTATGGTATGCCACAAACCATAGAAGAGCTGGTGCAGTTACCCGCTGCAAGTTATGCAAGTAACGCTATGCGCGTAGAAACCATAGATTACTACGATAGTAAAGGTGAGCCGTGCGAGCTAAAAATAAAAAGTGTGTACAGAGCAAACGACGCTGAAGTACTGCTAATGAAAGCTATTTCAGGGACTACCTACTTTGTTGCGCCAGCATTTATTATCGATAAAGAAATTACACAAGGTCAATTGGTGCCCATTTTAACGGATGTTAAGTTAAAAGAGTTTAGCCATATGTATGCGGTGTACCCACACAGAGACTTACCGGTAAGAACACGTTTATTTTTTGATGCAGTGAGAGAATACCTAGGTAAAGACAAACCAATTTGGGAAAACAACATCCCAAATTTTGAGCAAATGTACTAGCCTCGTACTTAGGCTAATTGAGGCTTTTCAATCAGGTTGGCATTTGCTTGAAAGTAAACTTTATTGCGGCCATATTCTTTTGCTTTATAGAGTTGTTTATCTGCTTTAATTACAAACTTTTCAAGCGTGTCGCCTTGGCGATACTTAACAACGCCGATACTGGCAGTTACATTTATTTTTAGCCCATCAATCTCAAATGCCGTATTGTTGAGTTTTTCTCTTATGGTTTCGGCCATTGCCAATGCATCACTTTGTGACGCAAAAGAGTGAAGTAAAGCAAACTCTTCCCCGCCCACTCTAAATACATACCCTTTTGCCAATACAACCCGTAATAAAGTGGCGACTTCAATCAGCACTTTATCCCCTACTGCGTGGCCATGGGTGTCGTTAACTTGTTTAAAAAAATCTAGGTCGAGTAAAAACAAATAAAGTTGCGACTTATCTTTAAGCTCTACTGCAAAGTAATGGTTCATTGATAAACGGTTTGCAGCCCCAGTAAGTGGGTCTAACAAGGCCAGATTTTTCAGCCGTTTAGACGATAAAGCACGGCTGCCTTCAAATACATGAGAAATGGCCCAAATGCTGATATAAACAAAGGCAAGATTTACACTGAAGTTAAGCGTTGTTAGAGGAAGTTGCGATGCTTTGGTTAATAATATGGCTCCCTGGAGTACAAACAACAAAGCCGATAATACAATGCCATAGCGCTTACCTAACAGTAGGTAATACAACACAGGTAACGCAAACGACCACACATACAAACCATTTATTGGCTTTGCTAAATAATTACCTAATACAATAACAAAGGTGACAAATATGCACATAACAACAGATTGCCATACTTCGAGTGCGTGTGTGTTTAAGCGGTGGTAGGTGTAGGCACAAAATACAGTGAGCGCTATTTCTAAATAGCCTAATAACGCAAAGTTATTTAAAAAAATATTAAACGCAGCAAAAAACAATGAGACAAAACCAAAACACAAGCACATCCATTTCAGAACGTTTCTTCTTAATGATTTAGTACTACTAAGTGCTGCTATATCCATTCAAAAAACTTAAAATAATAAAAAATTCAGTGTAACGCTAAAATTAAATATAACAAGTAGCTAAACAGGTAAAAACAGTCATTTTATCAAACTGTGTAGCGAAAACAGTAAACTCAGTAGCGAATTACACTACATTTACGCCTTTACCCACCTAACATAGATAAGTTTGTAGTGACCCCGGTGTTACCTTGGTGCAATAAGTGCGTTGGTTTTTTTGTTTTTATATAACGCGCTAACTGATCAATTAATGCCTGATTAGTGTTATCACTCATGTATTCTCTAAGTGATATACCCTGCTCAGAAAACAAACATAAATGCAGTTTCCCCAGTGATGAAATTCTTAGCCTGTTGCAGGTAGCACAAAAGTCACTACTGTAAGGCATTATTAACCCTATTTTGCCTAAATAATCAGGATGGAAAAACTCTTGCGCAGGCCCCGCCGTTACATCGCGTATAATGGGCTGCCAACCAGCGCGAAGCAACTGCTCTTTTATGGATTGACCTGATATATGGTTAGCATCAAAAAATGCTTTATTGTCGTTTGTTTGCATTAGCTCAATAAAACGCATCGTTACGGGCCTGTGCTTTAAATACGCTAAAAAAGGTTCAAGGGCACGGCCATTGTACTGTTTCATTAGTACGCTGTTTATTTTTACTGAATCTAAGCCGCTCTCTAGGGCCGTGTCTATTCCTTTCATAACCGTGGCAAACTTATCATTGCCGGTAATGGTATTAAACATACGTGGGTCTAGGCTGTCGATGCTAACATTTATTGCATTGAGCCCAGCGTGTACCCAATCTTTAACATGTTTATGCATCGAGTAACCATTTGTAGTGGCGGCTATTTTGGTAATACCTTGGGTGTCTTTTGCCGCACGAATTACATCTATAAAATCTTTTCTGAGGGTTGGCTCACCGCCAGTAATGCGTAACTTTGATATGCCATGATGAGCAAAGGCGTTTACGGTGTTGCTAATTTCGTTAAGTGAAAGGAAGTCTCGGTCGTGATCGCATTGATAACCATCCGGCAAGCAATACACACACTTAAAATTACATACATCAGTAATAGATAAACGCAGATAACTAAATTTTCGCCCTGCTGGGTCGACTAGCATAAAAAAGCCTTTAACATTTTAATAATTCATCGCTAAGTTCAAAGCACGTAAAGCCTGTGCCTTACGCGCTTTGTTAGCACTTAACTAGGCCGTAAGACCTGCTTTAAGCTCATTGGGTTTCATGGGTAAATTACGTAACCGCACACCAACTGCATTAAATACCGCATTTCCAATAGCTGGCGCAACCCCAATTACTCCAGGCTCACCTAAGCCCATTGGAAACTCATCACTTTGTACAAACTCTATGTCCATATCGGGCACATCTTGCATTCTAAGTGGTAAGTAAGTGTTAAAGTTAGTGGCTGCTACTTGTCCGTTTTGGTAATTATTTGATTCATGTAACGCAAGGCTTGTGCCCCACAATAACGAACCTTCAAGCTGGGCTAGTGCACCATCAGGGTGAACAATTAAACCTGCATCTACCACGGCGTAAAGCTTCTTAAGCGTAATTTTGCCATCGCTTTTATTTACGTGCACATGGGCTGCTGTGGCAATCCACGCTGGCATATTACGCTCTTGGCCTGAACTTACTGAGAAACCAATGCCTTCATTTTCACCCAGCTTAACATTTGCGACCTTCGCTGACACTTTTTTAAGTACCGCATTTAAGCGCAGCGCTCCGCCTACGCTTTCAGGGGCTTTACCTGCTTGTTTACCTTTGCCATCGAGCATTGATAAACGAAACTCAACCGGATCAATCCCTTGTTTGTGCGCTATTTCGTCGATAAAAGACTCTAAGCTCCATGCAATCCAGCCAGGGCCTACCGAGCGAAGCCAACCTGGGGTAAATGTGCTTTGCGCTAATTCGTTATTAATTGCGCGGGCACGGTGGTTATCTATGCTGTACCAGTGATCGGCTCCAGAGGCTGAAAATGCATCAAACTTACCTTTGCCATCAACCCCTGGTGATAAAAAGCCAGGTGCCATTGCTTTTGTTGGCCAGCCTGCTGCAAAAGCATGTTCCATTGCACTAAGCTCGCCATTTTCATTAAACGAAGCAGTTAATTTAGCTGTAGAGGCAGAGCGTGATTGATCAAATAAGCTATCGTCGGCGCGCGTAAATACCAGTTTTACGGGTTTGCCAATCGCTTTCGCTGTTAATGCTGCAGGCACAGTCCAATCACCAAATAAACGACGCCCAAATCCACCGCCTAAATAATAAGGGCGAATAATAACGTTATTTTGTTCAACCTCTAACGCCTTGGCCAATGCAGGTAGTGTTAAAGACTGCCACTGATTACCGGTATGGATAATCCACTTGTCTTGTTTAAACTCTGCCACTGCGTTAAGCGGCTCTAATTGATAATGGCTTGCTGTTGCTGTGGTGTACAGTGACTCAAGAGACTGCGTTGCCTCAGCCTGCATTTTAGCGGTATCACCTTCATTAACAAATAAGGTGCCAGCGCTGCTATCGTTACATAATTTTTCGCCTAGGGATTGAATATCGGCCTCTGTAACATTAGCTGTTTGCCCTTTTTTATAGGTTACTTTTAGCGCATCTACCGCTTTAATAGCACTGGGGTAATTGTCAGCTAAAACCACCACCCAGCCTTGTACGGTATTACTCGGGTCGTTTAAAATCTCAAACCCTTTATAGCCTTTTATTGTTTTTGCAGCGCTATCGTCCACCTGTGTCACTTCGCTACCATAGCGTGTTGGTGGGATCACAGGGCGCGCATACACCATGCCTTCAAGCTCTACATCTATACCGTATACGGCAGTACCATTTGTTTTTGCCGGAATATCAAGCGCTTTAAAGTCTTGTTTTAAACCCGTTAAGTGGCGTTTATTGGCAGGCTTTAACGGCAGTTTTGCAACTTCTTCACTGCTAAAGGTACGGTTAAACTCACCATTTTTAACAATATCGGCATAACTGAGCGATTTATCGCCTGCAATTATACGCCCTTTGCTCGCGTGGCACTGCTCAGGTTTAACCCCAAGCATATTAGCCCCTGCATCTATAAGGGCTATACGCCCCGCAGCGCCAGCTTGTGAAAGCGGCTTAAAGCTTTGAAACACCGACCACGAGCCACCTGTAACCATGTAGCCCCACTTTTCGTGCGTATCTACATACGTGATTGATACTTTATCCCAGTCGCACTCAAGCTCATCTGCCACAATACGCGCTAAGGCGGTGCCTACGTGTTGGCCCATTTCAGCTTTGGCAATACTAACGACTACTTCACCTTGCTGGTTCATAGTCCACCAAATTGTGGGTGAAAACGATTGTTGTGCAATCGACTCTTTGGCGCTAAGTTCACCTGAAAATATTGCCGGAGCAAATGCCATAACCAGGCCAGCAGTTGCTGTACTAATCATAAAAGAGCGACGGTTTAAGTCTACGGTTTCGGTATTTTTTTGAAATAGTTTTTTCATTGTCGGCTCCAGTTACACGTCTAGCTCTTTGGGGTTAAACATTTGTACTGCACTTTGCGATTCATCAGCTGCACGTTGTATAGCCGATTTAATACGCTTGTACGCCATACAGCGGCAGTAGTTGCCATTCATATGATTTACTATTTCTTGATCTGTTGGATTTGGATTGTCAGCTAATAACGTAGCAGCTTGCATAATTTGTCCAGACTGACAGTAACCGCACTGAGGTACTTGCTCATCTACCCACGCTTTTTGCAGCGGGTGCGCGTTGTTAAGCCCTTCAATGGTCGTAATGTTTTTTCCTGCCACTGCGCCCACGGGTAATACACACGAGCGCGTTGCTTGCCCATCTAAATGCACTGTACATGCACCGCACATAGCAATACCACAACCAAACTTAGTTCCTTTTAACCCTATTTCATCGCGAATAACCCACAGCAAAGGTGTATCTGCACTTGCTTGCGATTTAACCTCTTTGCCATTAACTGTAAACGTCACCATAGCTTGCCCCTTCATTAAGCCTAAATAAAATTAAAGTAACGCATGACCCATACACGTTACTTTTTATACCACCGTACGTTGAAACTATTACGCTTTGCATTGCAGCGCACATTTAAAATGCGCGCAGGCATAACTGTTAAAAATCTAATCTCGTTTTAAACGTTTAACCTAAAGTTTAGGCTATATTTTTTAGTTTATTCGCTTACAGTTAGGTTGTTGTTATTATTAATAAACTGCTTTAATTGCTGTTGAGTGTCGATATCTGTGCTTGCCTGCTTAAGTAAAATGGTATTAACGTCAACCTGTGTATCGCGCAGTAAATGTTGAGCGCCTTTATCGCAATTTAGCGCTGCGAGTGTTTTAAAATCACAGGCAGGAAATACAGCAGGTACGCCAAGGCGCTCGCCATAATCAGCGCACCAGCGCGACGGGTTGTTGTTAAAATGAGTAATTAAAGTATTTATGTGTGTAGCACTAAGCTCAACCTGATCCGCCAGCATAAATAAAATCCCCTCTAATGAGTGCGCCTTACTTATAGTGTGTGTTGCCAGCGCAATGGATTTTCCTAAGCCTATTTGCCAGTGTGGGTTATGCAGTATTTCAACATTTTTATAGCCACGTAACGCGTGTTCAATTTGCGCATGCCAAGCACCGCTAATAACGTATATGGGTAATGTGTCATCACCTTGTAAGGTATCTACGGCGCGGCAAATCATTGGTTTATTACCTACATCGGCTATAAGCTTACAGCCGTTAAAGCGCGACGATTGCCCAGCGGCTAAAATAACCTTTGCTATGCGCACCTTAGTTGCCCCAATTACTTAACGATGTAGCATCTTTATTAGCAAATACCGCATGAATTTCGCTAATGAGCGATAAAGCTATGCTCTCTGGCGAGTCGCCTCCCAAATTAAGCCCAACAGGACCAAATACAGGCGCTACTACCTTATTTACCGTTGTATTTGCATGTTCAAACACTTGCGCTCGGCGATGTGCAGGCCCCAGTAATCCCATGTACTTTAGTTGGCTTTGCTCAAGTGCGGCTAACGCCTGTGAGTCAAGCTCTACACTGTGGGCCATTAAAACAGCGGCATCCACTTTGTGCTGTTCGCAAAATTGTTTAAGCTGCGCAGCTGGGCAACGCAAAATATTATCGGCCTGCTTAAAGTAGTCTCTTTTAGCATTTGCAGCTCGGCTATCCCATACACTTACCATCCACCCGAGTTGTTTAGCAAACGCGTATACTGGTATCGCATCAGCGCCACCGCCAACAATTAATAAATGTGCGCTGGGGTAAATAGCCACTTCTAAACGTTGGACTTTATCTTGCTCTAAAAGCGCTGCTTTGCGGTTTAAAGATAAGTTGTGCTGCTGCGCCACAGTTTTAAAAACGCCAGACCCCTTTGCCACCAAAGGTTTAATTTGCTGTGTGTAGTGCCCCGATTGCTTATTTTTAAGCGCATTAAACATGCTATCTAATTGTAAGTATTCGTTTTCACTATTAACGCTTTGCAAAATAATATGCACCACACCACCACAGCCAATTCCTAGCTGAAATGTTAAGTCGTCTTCATCGGTTGCATCGTAGGTAATAGTTTTAGAGTGTAATGAGGTCATAACCTGTTTGGCGTGGCGCTGAATATCAGCCTCTAAACAGCCACCCGAAAGCATGCCTAAGCGCTGGCCAAGGCTCGAAATAAGCATCATCGCGCCCAATTTTCGATAGCTAGACCCTTCAATTTGGTACAAGGTTGCGAGCACCCATTGTTGTTCATCACGAAGCGGATACCACGTATTGAGCATTCCTTTTAAATCAGTAACCATAAACTGCAGCCATTACAAACCTTAATATGCGCGCGTTTTAATTATCACCATGGTGTCGCTTTGCTTCATTTGTTAGATATAACGAGGATAATCAAACAACAAATAAGTGAGAAGCGTACGTGATATATTTTAAAATCGATCAGATAGGACGTTATTAAATATGAAATATTATCTTAGCATTTATCGAGGGCGAGGTGACCTGTGTGGATTGAAATTTTTCACTCTAGGTGCAATTAAATCGCCTTCAAAGGCTTTGCCCTGACTAAAAACCAAACGCCCTGTTGTAAATTCATCCACCGCAGTACGCCACGCCCTAACTTCCTTAATAAGCGTATAATTTATAAAATGTTACACATGCTTAATTAGCAAACAATACGTTAGCTTTTTGGCTAATGCGAGCCTTGGCTTAAATAAGCATTAATCTTCAATTAAATCGGTGAGCGTATTAATTAGCTCATCAAACTCATCATTTACACTCTCGCGTTGCTGCTCACTCAATGTGGTATTTAGTTCAATAAGTAGGTTTACATAGAGCGCTAAGTTTGCATCATTACTGGCTAATAACTCTTCGCTCATATACGCTTCTCGCTGTGTAATTACATAGCTTAATTGTTTTACAAATTCAGCCTCACTGAGCGCTTTATTTAAAAGTACTTGCTGCGCTGCATTTAAACGCGTTTGCTTGTACTGATGCCAAAGTAATGAAGAGTCATAATGAGCATTGTTAGCTTGGGTAATAAGCTGCGTTTGCACAGGGGTTAACTTTCCTAGCCATTGTTTGTAGTAATCGAGCTGCCTTTCTAGGCGTTCGCTTTTGCGCTCCTGCGCTGTTAATTCAGTAAACTCTTCGTATTCTTCGTTAATTTGCGTTTGGATATTAGCAATAAGCTCTTCGCGCTGCGCATAAGAAAGCGTAAGCCCTAACTGCGCGAGCGGTATATGCGCATGTTCAAGAATGTTTTGAAAATGAGCTCTGGCCAATACCACTTGCGACTTTAATTGCTGATAGTCTAACTGCTGATTAAATAACCCTTTTAGATTTAGTATATCTTGCTTGTAGGCGGGTAATTGCGTGGTGCGGTGCCACTGCTGGGTTGTGTTAATAATACTTTTGAGTTGCTTGTTTTGCTGCTTATTTAGGTCAATGTAGTCATCTACCCAAAACGATGAAAGCCACGTTAAGTTATTATAAGTAAACGAAGCCGAACAACTACACAAAAATAGCAGACTGAGCGCAATGGCTACGCGCGAAACTTTTATATTTTTTATTTTAAACATGAAATCCTCAACTAACGCTTTCTCTCAAACTTTCACATAAATACGCAAAGATGTTAATTTACTTTAATTGATAATAATTATTATTTACTGTTGACACTCCGTCAAATCTAAATAATAATTAATCGCATAAATAAAGTGTAACGACCTCAGTGCCCAAGGAAGAAATACAGCATGGATGCTGACATTTTGTTTTAAGCGCGTGACTGCTTAATGGCTATTATTTACTCGACCCAAGTAATAGCATAAAAGTTCATCTCTACTTGCTACATTGCTCATATTAGTGACGGTTAATATGACATTAAAAGCGCAGGCTTTGGCTTGCGCTTTTTTACTGCTTTAAATTTTCTGTAATATCTGTATCTTACGCTTATAAACAGCGCATTATTAGCAATATAATTGCTTATTTAAGCTATAATTACCACAACAGCTTGGCTAAGTGTTAAACGAGCATATAATCACCAAAGCGTTAGTATTTCACTTAACCCCAAGCACTTGCACCATTTTATACGTGGCTATTAAATAGTAAGTACAAAGTGTTGCAATAAAACAGGTTTTTATACATACACATTGCAACTATTACCTATTGGAGACATGGCTATGTCACAGTTTAATTTAAAAGCATTAATACTCACTGGCGTTTTGCTTTCAAGCCCATTTGCACATGCAACTCTTGAAGACGGTATAAGAGCTGCCAACGAAGGCGAGTTTGCGACGGCACTAAAAGAATTTGAATATTTAGCTGATAAAGGCTTTGCCCCTGGTATTTACGAACTAGGTAAGCTTTACGAGGGCGGCTATGGTGTTACACGCGACTACTTTAAAGCGGCAGAGCTTTATAAAGAAGGCGTTAAAAAAAATCACGCTGACTCAATGTTTGCGCTAGCGGTTTTATACGATGAAGGCAAAGGCGTAAAGCTTGATAAGCAAATGGCGGTTACGTTATTTGAAAAAGCAGCGAAAAAAAACCTCCCCGCCGCACAATTTAATTTAGGTGTTATGTATGCAAATGGCGAGGGCGTAACGCGCGATTATAAACAAGCCAGAACGTGGTACGAAAAAGCCGCTGCTAATAACTACTCACTGGCGCAATTTAATCTTGCGCTCATGTATTTTGAAGGCCTAGGCATGCCAAAAGACTTAGAGAAGTCGTATGTGTGGAACACCATTGCAGAATACAACGGCAACATGCAAGCAAGCCATAGCCGCAAGCTAGATGAGCGTAAAATGCTACCTAAAGAAATAGAAGAAGCAAAAGAAAAAGCCGACAAAATCTACGAAAAAATACTCGCAGGCACGTACGCCGGTGAAGGTCGCTTATTTTAATTTGCGCCTAGCAAAACCTAAGTGTTTAACAAGGGCAAATGCATCTCGCATTTGCCCTTTTTTATACCAATTTACTTAATATATAAAAATTTAAGCAGCTTAATAATAAGGTTGCTCTGTTTGAGTAAAAGCGCGGTACGCGGGTTAAACGAGCTAGACACCAAGGTGTTTTTTGCATGACTAAAGGTTAAAAACCCCTCTTTACCATGATAATGCCCCATTCCTGAATGCCCAACGCCACCAAATGGCACATCGTCTGCTGTCACCTGCACTAAGGCATCGTTTACAGCAACTGTACCACTTAATGTTTGCTCCATGATGTAATCTTGAGCGTGCTTATCTTGGCCTAAAATATATAGCGCTAAAGGGTGATTATGCGCTTTTATGTAGCTAATTGCCTCATCGAGCTTTTCGTAGGTTTTAATAGGCAAAATGGGGCCAAATAACTCATCTTGCATTAGCGTCATATCATCGCTAGGCGCGGTAACAATATGCAAACCCATTCTATGCTTTTGTTTGTCTTGCTGGTTTTGATCTAGCGGCTTAATTACTTGCGCACCTAACTGCTGTGCTTGTGTTAAATACCCTTCTAAACGAGTGTAATGCGCATCGCTAATAATTGACGTTAAGTTTTTGCCTTCAACCCCGTCTTTAAAGTGCTTTTTATAAAGCTCGCACAATTGCTGCACCAGCTGATGCTCAAGGGCCTTAGGCACAAATACATAATCTGGGGCTACACAAATTTGCCCCGCATTAGCCATTTTACCAAACAATAATGTTTGCGCTGCTTTTTTAATATTAGCTTGCTCAGTAATGATCACCGGCGACTTACCACCAAGCTCCAAGGTAACAGGAGTTAAATTTTCGCTGGCCGCTTTCATAACCAGCTTGCCCACTGACGTTGAGCCAGTAAACAGCAGATGTGCAAATGGCAGTGCAGAAAACTCACTCGCTACATTGCTTGCCCCTAACACCACTTTACAGTGCGCTTGTAGCTCGTCTGCAAATATTTTTTCGATGACTGCATTAGTATGCGGGGTAAATTCGCTGAGCTTAAGCATAACTCTATTACCTGCAGCAATGGCGGTAATAACAGGCACTAATGCCAATTGTATGGGGTAATTCCATGGTGCAATCACACCAACTACACCAAGTGGCTGGTAAGTCACACTCACTTTTGATGGCCACAAACTCAAGCTAGTTGAGCGCTTACTGGGTTTTGCCCATTTTGGCAGTTTTTTAATTATGTGCGCTAAACCCTGAACCGTTGGCAGAATATCGCCAAGTAACGTATCGAACGCGGTTCTGTAGCCAAAGTCTTTTGATGCTGCATCGATAAGCGCTTGTTCATTGCTAACAATTCGTTTGTGCAGCGTTTTTAATAATACGATACGCTTATCTATCGGGAGGTACGACTGGGCTAAAAAGCTATTTTGCAGCTCATTAAACGTATCGCTGAGTGACGGTGTGTGTGTGCTATCAGTATCCAAAAGGTGCTACTCGTGTATCATTTTGCTACGACTATAACGCCGTTCTGATTTTCGAGCAATAACACTAACTATCTAAAAATTACCGTTTTTGTAGGAACAAATAGCCACAATTAACCACTACTCGCTCAATAATTTAGCCCTTAAATTACTTTTATTTAGCTCGTTAGCGGCTCACAAGGAAGCGTAATAATAAATTTAGCGCCGCCTTGCTCGCGGTTCTGTGCGCTTAGCGTGCCATTAAGCGCGCTAATAATTTGCTTAGAAATACACAACCCAAGCCCTAGCCCATCAACCGATTTAGTACTGTAAAAAGGCTCAAAAATAGTCTCTATATCGTGCACTTCTATGCCTGGACCGGTATCTTCAATACACAGTTGCACACTATTATTTAGATAATTGGCACTGATACTCAGCTCGCGAGTAATACACCCTTGCATTGCTTGGCTGGCATTCGATATTAAGTTAACTAACACTTCTTCAAGGGCCGCTTTATCTGCTAACACGTTTAATTGGCTGTCAATTTTAGGCGGTAAAACACTTATATTGTCCTGCTTTAGCTGGTTTTTATTAATCTCAAGTGCCTTGGCTACTGATTCACTTAATGGCACTTCGCTAATAATCGCTTTTGCAGAATCAGAAAAATAATTTAGCTGTGCAACTATCTTATGCACTCTTGCTACTAAGGATTCAATAAACTGTAAATTTTCGTTTAGGGCTTCAAACTTTCCTTTAGCTAGCAAGCGTTTAGCACTGGCTAAGTAAGTATTAATGGTATTAAGCGGGTGATTAATTTCGTGGTTAAAGCCCATGCTAAGCTG
This sequence comes from Pseudoalteromonas sp. S327, assembly GCF_005886415.1. NCBI lineage: Bacteria > Pseudomonadati > Pseudomonadota > Gammaproteobacteria > Alteromonadales > Pseudoalteromonadaceae > Pseudoalteromonas > Pseudoalteromonas sp. S327. The sequence goes on from NZ_PNDP01000012.1 coordinate 24,470, forward strand.
GCCAATTGTTGCAAGCTTAGTTGATTGTACAAGCGCATCTTGCTGTGCTTTAAAAGCATTGGTACGTGCACTAATTTCCTGACTGACACTGTGATGGGAATAAACCAGCTTTTTAACGCCAACAAAGCGCCTTAAAACAACATACCCTAGGGCAATAATAAGCGCATAAATTACCACAAAGCCAAATAACGCCGGTAATTGGGCAATATTTGCATTAGATACATTTACTAATACGGTAACCGATGCGTTCAAAAAACGTAATTTTTGCTCTACCGATAAATAGTTATGCTCATCAATTGTGCTAAACAGTAACCTTTGTGATGTGTAATTTGAATGGGCAATCAGCTTAGGTTGATAATCTAAATACGCTCGACGCTGAGCGATGTCTCGCCGATGAGTAATATCAAGCGTAGAAAACGTATTCAGGCGCCAATTTTCCATATCTGAAATAGCAATCACGCTATCTTCTAGCTGCACGTAAAAGTGGCTGCCCTTGGCGGTATTTAAAAGCTCACGGTCACTTTCAAATTTGTTCACATTAACTTTTAAAACAACAACCCCTACCGCTTGATTATTGTTATAAATGGCTTGTGAAAAATAGATGCCACGCTCTTTTGTACGCATACCTACGGCAAAATACGCTACTTTCTCCCCTGCAAATGCGCGCTTAAAATACGGTCTAAACGACAGATCGCTGCCTAAAAAGTTATGATCGGCCTGCCAGTTACTGCTTGCAATCACAGCGCCTTGTTCATCAAGAATATAAATATCTGAGGCACCACTGGCTTGTTGTATATCAGCTAAGTAGTTATTAATCTTTTTTTCGTTATTTTGCGCCGCACCTAAAAAATCAATAACCTCATTGTTATAGGTAAGAAGCTGAGGAATTTTTGAAAAACGCGCAAGCTCAGCATCAATATAATGCTTTAACTGAGTTGCTTGCTGGGCTGCTTTTTGCTCGGCCTGATTATAATAATGAGTTCGGCCATAGCAAAACACGACCGACAATAGCACTATCAGTACAACAAAAGATAAAAGAAGTTTTTTAGAAAAGGAGAACATGCCCTAGCTCACAACAAAATAGCTATAAAATTTAAGGGCGCTAGTTTAACGGGTTATGGGCGCTAACAACAGAAACTTTGTGTTAACAAATACAATAAATCTTAATTTATTTATAAACTGCTGCAAGTCTGTACTGACTCGCAACAGTAAACATCATTAGCGGTACTAAAATTACGAGTTAGTGGCTAATTGAGGCTTATTTTTAACGTACTTGTATAAGCCGATCAGTGAAGCTGCAATCCAGAAAATCTCAATTACAAAGCTTGCAAGGTTAAAGTTGTAACACAAACTTATTAACAGCAAAATTGCCCCTGTTAAATTCATTATGTTGTACAATAACCCCGTTGGGGATGCTTTATTAAGTTGTAATAAAAAGAATGCACCAACAACTAAGAAAGTACCCGCCATACCTACAATATCAAATAACAGTGCTATCACACGTTTATCCTTTGCTTAAAAAACCCAACTAACTGGCCCTATCCTTGGGGAGGGTGTTTTTCAATCATTGAAACAGCAAAACCGAGCGAGTATATCAGGCTTGTTTATTGGTACAAGGTCAATTGTCCGCCTTACTAAGCAGCAAATCTAAGTTTTTCTAGTTATTACATTTTTAAACGTATTGGGTTATTTAAAGGTAACCTTACCGCCAATTATTTTATAAGCTGGCGTACCGCGTATGATTGCTGGGCGCGCAAATGGGCGCTCGCATTGGGGGCAAATACACGGTGTAGTTGTGTAATCTTGGGTTATTCGCTCTATAAAACATTTAACTAAAGCGCCTTTGCCGCCTTTTCTATATTTAAACAGCGCCGCTTTACAAGCAGAGCAAAAAATATCGACTGTTTTAGTCGGCCCTTTTTTATTTGGCTTAGCCATACACTCCTTAACATATCTACGTAGATACAAAGCAGGCATTTTAGCAGTTAATAAATAAAAACGTTACAGAAGCTAGGCAAACTGCCTAATAAGCGGTGAAGAAAAACGCAGGGGATTAAATAATAGGTACGGTATAAAACGCCATAAAAGCGTTTCGCTAATCTCTAAAAAACAAGCGGTTTAATTGCGCTGATAACACATTCATATTAAATGGTTTAATAATAAACCCCGACACTTTTGCTTTAATAACTTGTTTTACTGTATCAGCGTTATCTTCACACGTGACCATAATAACAGGTAAATCGACTAAGGCTTGGTCGTGGCGTATGTTATCGAGCAAGTTTACACCGTCTACTTTAGGCATATGTAGGTCGGTTATTACTAAATCAAATTTTTGCTGACGCAGTATTTTTAACGCCTGTTGGCCGTCAGTTGCCTCCACAACATTTTTGTAATCAAGCTGCCTTAACATATTAATTAACACGTGGCGCATAAGTGGCATATCATCAACGACTAATATTTTCATAATTATCTTTATTATATTTTAGCGCTTAAAGGTGGCGCCTTATTTAGCGTACTTAGGGCCATACACCTATAATAAAACCCATTAATGTAAATTGTAATGTGTAATACCCTGCATTAATTATAAATAACTTGATTGGCCGCTGCTCATAAATGTAACTGAGCCCCAGCGAGCTACCTACCCAAAACAAACCGATGGCAAAACCTGTAAAGGCGCCCTCTCCCATTCCTGCCTCTTTACCTAAAAATAATGAAAGCACCACCGCCGACAAAAGTGCAAGTACCATACTGCCGCCAAAAATTAACGCCGGTTTTGCTGTTTGTAAATCAAGCTCCGTAAGGCCTGTACACTCTAACCAGGCATTTTTAAAAAAAGCGTTTGAATACCAAATACCGCCAAGCATAAAAGAGGAAAGCGCCGCCACAAGCACGGCAAAAAAATTAACATCAGTAAAATTCATACATACTGCCATAATGCATAGTGTACAAGGGTATTTTGACTGTAGTTAAAAATACCCTAAGCAGCAAATTATCGCCTTTAAAATTTACGGTTTAGGGCGTGTTGGTTTTTGTGGAGGTTTTTAAAAATCGCCATAGGTGGCACTCGTTTGTGCCTTTAAATCGGTTGGCGAAAGCGCTACCTCAAGCCCTCGCTTACCTGCACTTACATACACTGTTTTAAAGGCCATAGCACTTGAATGAATAAAAGTGGTTAGGCGCTTTTTTTGCCCAAGCGGGCTAACCCCTCCCAAAATATACCCTGTGGCGGCTTGTACCTTTGGCGCGCTTGCCATTGCGATCTTTTTAGCGTGACTGAGTTTGGCCAATTGCTTTAAATTTACTTGCTGGGAAACCGGTGTAACGGCAACAATTAACTGCCCTTCATTGGTTTCAAGCACGAGGGTTTTAAATACCTGCTCACTGTTAAGGTTTAACTTTTCAACGGCTTCTTGACCATAACGTGTTGTATTAGCATCGTGTTGATAACTGAGTACATCGTGAGGCACATTTTGTTTTTTCAGTAATTCTATTGCCGGGGTCATACAATTTAGCCACATTATTTTAAGCGCTTTATTAATCTACAATAAGGGTTAATCATTTTGAAGAGTAACTTAATAGCAAATACGTAAAAAGCCTTTTATTGACGAGGGTATAGGGACAAAGGGTAAAGCAGTGTGGGGGCAATTGCCTAAGGCAACAAAATAGCTCTGTGAATTAATCGATTGAGTATACGCAATTTATAATATTGCTAAGTCGTGCCCAGTAAAATGGTTAAATCACATGAATTTGAGCCAAAAAAAACGGTGCATCAAGCACCGTTTTTTTAGTTTTTACGATAAATAATTACTTAGTTAAATCGTCAAAAAACTTTTTAACGCCGTCAAAAAAGCCTTGCTCTTTAGGACGGTTTTTTGAGCTATCTTTGCCCATGCTCTCGTCTAACTCTTTAAGTAACTCGCGTTGACGCTCGTTTAAGTTAACTGGCGTTTCAATCACTACTTTACAAATTAAATCACCTTGAGCACCACTACGAACCGATTTAACACCTTTGCCACGCATACGGAACATTTTGCCCGTTTGTGTTTCAGACGGTATTTTAAGTTTTGCACGGCCATCAAGCGTAGGCACTTCAATTTCGCCACCTAAACCTGCGGTAGTAAAGCTAATTGGCACTTCGCAGTACAAGTTATTCGCATCGCGTACAAAAATTGGGTGTTCGCGTACAGATACTTGCACGTATAAATCGCCAGCTGGCGCTCCGTGCATACCCGCTTCGCCTTCACCGGTTAAACGAATACGATCGCCTGTGTCTACGCCTGCTGGAATTTTAACTGACAACGTTTTCGTTTTCTCAACGCGCCCTTGTCCGTGACACTTATCACATGGGTCTGAAATAATCTGACCTTGTCCCTGACACGTTGGGCACGTTTGTTGAACAGCAAAGAAACCTTGGCGCATTTGTACTTGGCCAGCACCATGACACGTAGTACATGTTTTAGGCTTAGAGCCCGCTTTTGCACCACTGCCATCACATGGCTTACAGCTAACCCATGTAGGTACTTTTATTTCTACTTCTTTACCACGGACCGCTTCTTCTAAGCTTAGGTCCATGTTGTAACGTAAATCTGATCCACGTTGTTGACGCGATTGACGACGGCCACCACCGCCACCAAAAATGTCACCGAACACATCACCAAAAATATCACCAAAATCGCCTTGACCACCACCGCCAAAGCCACCGTGACCGCCGCCACCGCCTTGTTCAAAGGCAGCATGGCCGTATTGGTCATACATTTGACGTTTTTGATCGTCGGTTAAAATCTCGTAAGCTTCTTTTACTTCTTTAAATTTAGTTTCGAGATCTTTATCACCGGCGGTACGATCTGGGTGATATTTCATCGCTAAGCGTTTATACGCTTTTTTTATGTCTCTCTCGCTTGCATCTTTGCTTACGCCGAGAACTTCGTAATAATCGCGTTTTGACATATCTATCACACTACTCTTTTCTATTTGCAGCTAGGCTGCGGGATAAACCGATAAATCACATCGATTTATCATGAAAATTTTAAACCTTAAATACATACAAAAGGCGCGACAAGCTGTAGCCTGCGCGCCTCAAAATTTCATCCTACCCTAAAAACTTGAGCAAATCATGTTGTTTAGGCTAGTTAGAAGCTTAGCTGACAATTACTTGTCGTCTTTTACTTCTTCAAACTCAGCATCAACTACATCGTCGTCTTGCTTAGCAGACTGTTGTGGTTGCTCGCCTGCATCTGCGCCACCTTGTTGCGCTTTAGCTTGAGCGATTTCCATTAGCTTTTGAGACTTTTCAGCAAGTGCTTGCGTTTTAGCTTCAATTTCTGCTTTGTCGTCGCTCTTAATAGCTGCTTCAAGGTCAACAACAGCTGCTTCAATTGCATCTTTGTCTTCGCTTGGCAGTGCATCGCCAGCTTCTTCAATTTGCTTGCGAGTACCGTGTACCATTGCATCAGCTTGGTTACGAGTTGCTACTAGCTCTTCAAACTTTTTATCTTCTTCCGCGTTAGCTTCTGCATCACGAACCATTTTTTCTACTTCTTCATCGCTTAAGCCTGAAGACGCTTGAATCGTGATTTTTTGCTCTTTACCTGTATCTTTATCTTTCGCTGATACATGTAAGATACCATCCGCATCTACATCGAAAGTTACTTCGATTTGTGGAGTACCACGTTGTGCTGGACGAATACCTTCTAGGTTAAATTGACCTAGAGATTTGTTGTCGCTAGCACGCTTGCGCTCACCTTGTAGTACGTGAATCGTAACGGCAGATTGGTTATCTTCTGCTGTAGAGAAAGTTTGCGATTTCTTAGTAGGAATCGTTGTATTTTTCTCAATTAGCGCGGTCATTACTGAGCCCATTGTCTCAATACCTAGCGATAATGGAGACACGTCTAGTAATAGTACGTCTTTAACGTCACCTGCTAATACACCACCTTGAATTGCCGCGCCTACTGCTACAGCTTCATCAGGGTTAACATCTTTACGTGGCTCTTTACCAAAGAACTCAGCAACTGTTTTTTGTACTAGTGGCATACGTGTTTGACCACCTACTAAAATGATATCGTTAATATCATTTACAGATAAATCAGCATCCGCTAGTGCACGTTTAAGTGGCTCAATTGACTTAGTTACTAAGTCTTCAACTAATGACTCAAGTTTAGCACGCGTTAGTTTAACGTTCATGTGCTTAGGACCTGATGCATCGGCAGTTACGTACGGAAGGTTAACTTCTGTAGATTGTGCAGATGATAGTTCAATTTTCGCTTTTTCAGCCGCTTCTTTAACACGTTGCATAGCAAGCGGATCGTTTTGTAAATCGATGCCTTGGTCTTTCTTGAATTCAGCTACTAAGTAGTTGATTACGCGGTTATCGAAATCTTCACCACCTAAGTGAGTGTCACCGTTTGTAGCAAGTACTTCAAATGTGTGCTCGCCTTCAACTTCATCAATTTCAATGATTGATAAATCGAAAGTACCACCACCTAAGTCGTATACTGCAACAACGTTTTCACCTTTGTTTTTGTCCATGCCGTAAGCAAGGGCAGCAGCTGTTGGCTCATTGATGATACGTTTAACTTCAAGACCCGCGATACGACCAGCATCTTTTGTTGCTTGACGTTGTGAATCGTTAAAGTATGCAGGTACTGTGATTACAGCTTCAGTTACTTCTTCACCTAAGAAGTCTTCTGCTGTTTTCTTCATTTTTTTAAGTACTTCTGCAGAAATTTGTGGTGCAGCGCGTTTTTCACCGCCCGCTTCAACCCATGCATCGCCGTTATCAGCTTTGATGATTTTGAACGGCATAATACCGATATCGCGTTGTACTTCTTCGTCTTCAAAACGACGACCAATTAAACGCTTAATTGCAAATAACGTGTTAGTTGGGTTAGTAACCGCTTGACGCTTAGCAGGTTGACCTACTAGAGTCTCACCGTCTTGCGTGTAAGCAATAATAGACGGGGTTGTGCGATCGCCTTCCGCATTTTCAATAACACGTGCTTTATCACCATCAAGTACTGCAACACAAGAGTTTGTAGTACCTAAATCGATTCCAATAATTTTACCCATGAATCTTCTCCAACTTCAAATTCGTTAATACGTTCGATGACTAGTAAATAGGGATGCCACAAAGTTAATTCAACTGTAAAAATGAAAAAAAATTCATTTTTTGTAATTTATTTAACAAAAAACCTTAATAAAAGTAGGGTTTGATGTTTTTTACGCCAAATACACCTATTCAACACAACTAGTCTGACCAGTTGTTATGTGCTATATATGTCTGATAATGATAATTTCAAGGATATTAACGATGCATTTTGATGACTTATTAAAACAAGCCTCTGCTATTTCAAGCTCTTCTTCGGCTTCGCTTGCCAATAACAGCAATACAATGGAGTTTCCTGCTAATTGGTGCCAAGGTAGAACCGCTTTTGGTGGCCTTTCTGCTGCACTACTTTATCAAGCAATCAGAAAACACATTGACCCAAGTAGACGATTACTGTCTTTAAGCACTAATTTTGTTGGGCCGCTGCTTGCCGACACGCCTTTTTCATTGTCAGTTGAAATTTTACGCCAAGGTAAAAGCAGTACTCAGGTATTAGCTAAAGTGATTCAGAGTGAACAAGTGTGCGTTATTGTCCAAGCGTGTTTTGCTATTGATAGGCAATCGGGTGTTAATGTACCGGTTAGTAAAGAAATGGGACTAAAGCCTGTGGATGCACGTCATACATTGCCGTTTATTGAAGGGCAAATGCCTGAGTTTTTCCAACATGTTGATTTATGTCCGCAGCAAGGCGCTATGCCTTTTAGCGCTGCACAGACCTCGCATTTAGGCGGCTGGATGCGCTTTAAACATACCCCAGAGGCAATTACCGAAGCACATATAATAGCCCTTACCGATGCCTGGCCTCCTACATTATTACAAATGTTTAAACAGCCGGCTCCTGCAAGCAGCATGTCGTGGTATTTAGAATTTGTACAAGAGCCAACGCTTACACCCGGTGAATGGTTAGGCTTTGAAGCAATTACACATCATGCTAAAGGGGGTTATGGCTTAGAAGATGGCTGTATTTGGTCGCAATCGGGGGAGCTAATTGCTTTGACACGTCAAACCGTTGCTTTGTTTGATTAAGTACCCCTTAGCTTTCTAATGAGCTTAGTGGTAACCACTCATTATTTGTTGATATTTTCCCTTTGCTTTTATAGTTAGCAGGCCTTTATCAAATGTTTTTTGCAGCACTGCGTTGTTAAAATAAGCAGGGCGTGGGGCTTTGGGAAAAATTGGGTGAATATTAACGGGTAATGAGTGCGCATAGTCATTGTTATAGTAATGAAATATGCGCTCATCGAGGATAATTACATCCACCCAGTCTTTCATTAGCCTATCGACTTGCGCACGCTGATTGACTACTTCTTCATAACTTGCAAACTGAGCAACCCTTTTGCAAATGGGGGTGGTAAATAAGCTGTTGCATGTTGAAATCCTAATACACTTTTATTGTTTAGCTCTTTTATAGTATCAATAGTAAAGTTGCGTTTTTTAAGTGATACCGCCACATTTTTGTAACTCAATACTGGCTGACTAGGGTAAATACCTGCGCCGCGCTTTCCTGCGTAATTAAGCAGTATATCCACATTACCGCTATGTAGTTGCTGCTCGGCGCGCTTGTTAGACATGTAAATAACCACAATATTGTCTAAGCCCTGCTCAATAAGTGCCGCTTTAATTATATTAAGTTGTATACCCGTATCTGTTTTTTCTATTACATAGGGAGGAATAGTCGCACTGGCAGCAATCACAATTGGCTGTTTTTGCCATGCGGCAGACACTGGCGGGCTCATAAAAAAACAGCTAATAAAGCAAAGTAATAACAGCCTCACATCTATCCTTAACATATTGTTATTGCGCTTAATGATGAATCGCGTTGTATTAATAACTTAAATATAGCAAAATTGCGTAAACATTCTTCTTTGATGGTTATAACTTGCAAACAATTTGCCCGTGCTGCGACCTAATAATTGATATACCCGCAATAGCCGATAAGCAAATGGCCGTGTGCCCGCATTGTCACCATAAGTTGTGCGAAGGCGATGTAAACAACGACAGTAAAGTAGTTGCGCTAAGTATTGGCTCATTATTAATGCTATTAAGCAGCATGTTTTACCCGTTTATTTCTTTTAGTAGCAGCGGCATAACGCAAACCATCACCCTGCCCGATGCTGCCCGAATTTTATTTAATTACGACAGTGAGTTACTTGGCTTATTTATTGATTTAAGCATTATTGCGCTGCCAATGAGCTTACTGATCATTCTTATTCCTATGCATCTTGGGCTTTTGCAATCCTTGCCTGAGGCCATCGCTAGGCGATTGCTCAAGTTTACCTTGGCCCTTGAGCCGTGGATCATGTCTGAAATATTTTTAATTGGCGTGTTAGTAAGCATGGTTAAAATTATGTCGCTTGCCGACATTAGTTTTGGCACCAGCTTTTGGGCATATATTGGCTTTGTTATTATGTATATTGCGGCGCTTGCCCATTTAAATAAGCCGCGCTTATGGGCACATATTAAACCAGCAACAACACTCGAAGACGCAGCACATGCCAAACGCGCTATTGATCAAAACATTAAAGCTTGCCATGTATGCCATCAACTGTGTAAAAGTAGTATTTGCCCGCGTTGTCACACTAAAACCCATGTAAGAAACCCCAACAGTGTTCAAAAAGCAACGGCATGGTTGGTGACCTCTGTGCTGTGTTACATACCTGCAAACCTATTACCAATAATGCACACCACCAGCCTGGGTGATGTGTCACCGTCAACCTTAATTGGCGGCGTACTGACACTTTGGAAAAGTGGTTCCTACCCTATTGCTGCCATTATATTTTTGGCCAGCGTAGTGGTGCCACTGGCCAAAGCCTTTGTGCTGAGTTTTTTATGCATTATGGTGGCAAAACCTGCTAACAAGCACACAAAAGGATATACTAAAATTTATCAACTTACTGAATTTATTGGCAAATGGTCAATGATCGATGTATTTGTTGTTGCTATACTCGTTGCCTTAGTGCAACTAGGCAACTTAATGTCAATTACCCCAGGGCTAGGCATTGTATTTTTTACTGTTATGGTAATATGCCAAATGATGGCTGCACATGCGTTTGATCCGCGCTTGTTGTGGGATACACCAAAAAACAAACATTCAGAGAATAAAGCATGACCGAAACGGCTAATGTAACAACAAAACCAAAGATTTCTGCTATTTGGATTATTCCACTGATAGCCTTATTAGTTGGTATATGGATGTTGTATCAATACCAAGCAAATGTAGGCCCTACTATTTATATAAAAATGCCCCACGCAGAGGGCATTATTGCAGGTAAAACAGAAATAAAAGTGCGCAGTGTTAAAATTGGTCAAATTGATGCTATACGCCTTTCTGACTCGCAAGATAGCGTTATTGCCCGCGCACAAATAGACAAAAACTATAATGAGCTCCTCACCGACGATGCCAAAATTTGGGTTGTTAAACCCCGTATAGACGAAACGGGCATTAGTGGTATGAGTACGCTTTTGTCGGGTGTTTATTTAGAGTTTTCACCGGGGGAGAGTAAAAAACTAAAAGAGCGTTTTGTATTACAAGACGAGCCAGCCCTTATTGGTAAAGATGTAAAAGGTGGGCGTTTTCAGTTACTCAGCTACAACGCTGAAGTGCTAGAGGTAAGCACTGGGATATTTTTTAAAAACTACAAAATAGGCCAAATAGAAACCGCTACTTTTGACTGGAAAAACCAAGCAATGAAGTACGGTATTTTTATTAACGAGCCGTATCAAAACCTCATAACATTAAACTCTATATTTTGGGTTAATGCCGGCATTGAAATAGATTTGTCGGCCGATGGTATTAATATAAGTACCGGCTCATTAAGTAAACTCCTCAAAGGAGGTATTTCGGTTGGCTTACCAGAGCAACAAGCCCCAGGCGACTTAGCCCAAGACGGCCACAATTTTTCGCTAAGCCAAAGCTACAAAGAAGCACTAGAAGAGCGCTTTTACGACTTTGATTACTACATTATTGATTTTGAACAATCTATACGTGGCCTAAGACCCGGCGCGCCTGTGGAATATCGCGGCACCCGAATTGGTACCGTGGTAGAAGCCCCCGCTAACGTTATTGTTAATGGCAAACCTGCACATTTTAAAAACCATAATACGGCGGTGCCGGTACTGATTAAAATAGAGTATGGCCGTTTATATCACGATAGCGCAGCGGCCAAAGAGTTTTGGCAAAGTAGCCTAACCGGCTGGATAAAAAATGGTATGCGCGCTTCTTTAAAACCTGGCAACCTTTTAACTGGCGCAGTGTATGTAGATTTTGATATATACCCCGACGCACCAAAAGCGCATTTAGCAAAGCTTGCCCAGTATGATGTATTTCCGAGTATTTCTAGCGGCATTACGGTGCTTGCCGATCAGGTCTCGGATGTGCTTAACAAGGTAAACGATTTAAAAATTGAAGACAGCCTAGCGCAAATGCAGGCTACATTTAGTGACTACCAAGCGCTTGCTAACGAAATGCGTGCTTTATTAAGCCAAAAAGATACCCAAAACTTACCCGGCGACTTTAACCGTAACTTTGATAAAATGACCAAAAGTATGGAGCAGTTTGAAGTGACCATGCGTCAATTTGATAAAACCATGGCAAGTTATCAGGCCGGCTCTGAGTTTCATCATCAATTACAGCAAACCTTGCTTGAATTTAAACGCTTAAGTGAAGAAATTCAGCCCCTTACACGGGGTTTAAACGAACAACCTAATATGTTTATTTTTGACAAAGCACTCCCTGCTGATCCACAACCAAGGAAGCAATAATGAAACACTTATTTTTAGCCATAACCGTGTTAATTACCCTTGCAGGGTGCAGTGCGTCAATTCAAACCGCAACGCAGTATTATCAGTTTGAACAACCCATTGCTTCATCATCACGCCATGTAAAAGAAACTGATGCCCAATTAAGAGTGCAAACCGTTGCCCTTAGAGGCGCTTTAAATAATTTGGGCATAGCAATGAAAATTGATAGCAACCAAATTCATGCGGCAAATTACAACCTATGGGGTGAATCGCCCGATGTGATGCTAACCGCTACAGCGCAACAAACCCTTTTTAATGCAATGCCTAATTGGATGGTCATTAAGGGCTTACCGGTAATTACCGAGCTTGATCAGCAAACGTTTTACGAGCTTGAATATGAAGTGCACCACTTTAATGGTGATATGCAAGGCAACGCTGATATTTCTGGCCTGTGGCGCTTATATTACACCCACCCAGAAACCGGCCGCCGCCTAATTAGTGTGCATAATTTTTCGCATGTAGTTCCAATAGAAGATGACGGTTACGATGGCTTAGTGGCTACCCTTGAGCAAACTTGGCAAAACATAAACCTAAGCGTAGCAAAAGCCATAGAGCAAGCGCGTCTTTAATAACCATATATAATTACGGCGGTTTTATCATTATTAATAACCGCCTTGCCTACCCTATTAAAACCTAACTTTAATAATACACACTGAGAAGCGGTGTTATTAGCTGCGCAGATAGCACTGACCTGCTTTATCCCAAGAGTGTGCCTATTATGTAATAGCGCTTTGGCCGCTTCAAAAATATAACCGTTTTTCTCATAACGGGTTAACAAGGCAAAACCTAAATCTGGCAGTTGCAGTACATCGCGTTTATAAAAACCCACAACTCCTACTACTTCACCATTGTGTAAAGTAATAATATAAGGGCCAAACCCCTGGTGTTTATGGGATGCCCTAAACGATTGCTCAATGTAACGCTTGGCATCGCTGTGCGTATAAATGGCTTTATCACCAATATATTTTATAAAATTTGGCTGATTCACCAAAGTAAGTAACATGGCTGCATCGTGCTCATTTGCATAGCGCAATAATAAACGTTGGGTTTTAAATACGGCCTCCACGTTATCTCCTATAAAAAGTTATTTTGTACGTAAATTTTTATTGACTGAAATACAAAACCGGATTATTTTGCGCCGATGTTTTTACAGGCACAACAATAGCGGCATGCTTCTCTTGCACCGTCTGGCGCCAAAGCCAACGCGTTTCCCTTTCGCTATTAATTTAACATAACAGCAAAGCACCCTACGCGGCAAAAGCAGTGACTTGGCACGTAATAACTATTACCTGCTTTGTTTTTGTTAAGCAATTTATTATTTAAATATGCTTTTAATTTTGTGAATCTTTAAATGCTTGAACCTTCTGCATTAAGTTTACTGCCACCAGCGGTGGTTGTGGTATTGGCTGTTGTTTTACGCCGCCCTATTTTATCTTTACTTATTGGCGCTTTAGTCGGCCTAGTAATAGCCGACCCAGCTCAGGTGCTTGCTAACTTTGCCAGCACGTCACTTAAAGTAATGACCGACGAAACCATAGGTTGGTTAATACTCGTGTGCGGAGGCTTCGGCGCTTTAATCGCTTTATTAGTGCGCACTGGCGGTGCATCGGCGTTTGGCAAATTAGCGCTAAAATACACTAAAGGTAAACGCTCTTCTTTATTTATGACCTTTTGTTTAGGTGTGGTTATTTTTATTGATGACTATTTAAATGCGCTTACCGTTGGTGAAACGATGAAACGCATTACCGATAAATTTAAAGTTAGCCGAGAAATGCTTGCCTACGTTGTAGATTCAACAGCGGCACCTATTTGCGTACTTGTCCCTTTATCGACTTGGGCGGTATTTTTTGGCGGCTTGTTAGTCGATAACGGCATTGCCGAGGAAGGCAAAGGCATTGCGGTTTATATTCAAGCCATTCCTTATATGTTTTACGCCTGGTTTGCAGTATTGGTGGTTTTGTTAGTGGTACTGGGTGTAATACCTGCTATTGGGCCTATGAAAAAAGCCGAAAGGTTAGCACAAGTTGAGCAGGCCACTGTAGACCCTGCGCAATTTAGTGATATTCAAACAGCCGACGAATACGCTGTAAAAGCAGTAGAAGAAAGCTTTGAAGATGCCGACCCTAAAGGAAAATTGCACAACTTTTTACTGCCTATAATTTTACTAGTAGCCTTTACAGTTTACTTTGAAATAGATGTATATAAAGGCTTATTGGCAACTATGACGGTAACGCTTCCTTTTTATGCACTACAAAAATTAATGAGCTTTAGCGAAATGATAGAGCGCATGCTTGATGGCTTTAAAAGCATGATACCGGCTATTGGCACTGTAATAGCGGCATTTATATTTAAAGATGTGTGCGACTTAATTGGCTTAGCGCAGTTTGTGATCGGAAGTTTGAGCCCGTACATGACTGCACAATACTTACCGGCGGTGGTATTTATTGCTATGGCGGTGTTAGCGTTTGCTACAGGCTCTAGTTGGGGTATTTTTGCTGTGTCGATCCCAATAGTTATGCCACTGGCAACTGCCGTTGACGCTAATATTCCACTGGTTATTGGCGCGTTGTTATCGGCCTCATCATTTGGAAGCCAAGCCTGTTTTTACTCAGACTCTACCGTACTTGCAGCACAAGGCTCTGGCTGTAATTTAATGAGCCATGCAGTAACACAACTGCCTTATACATTAATTGCCGCGGCACTTGCCGTTGTCGGCTTTATTGTTATGGCATAAATTAAGTTAATACAAATAAAACACCCCAATGTAGTCTACATTGGGGTGTTTTACCAATCCACAATAATACTTAATTAAGCGGATTGGTATTATTTAGCTGTATAAATATATATAGCTTATTTTTGTAATTTAATACCATTGTAATAGGTTTCAAGCGATTGAATTTTGGTTTGATTTGGTAAATCAGCAAAGTCGCTTTCTACAAACTTAGTACCACGTAACTGCACATTTAAACGTGCGGCTTGTGGGTTTAACATAGTTTGTTTGTAGTACTGCTTAATATCTTCAAGCGTTACTTTTTCAACTTCATCAATTAGCTTTTGCTTAGAGTCAAAGTTAAAGTTTTCACGATACCAATCGGTAATAAGTGGCCCCATTTCATCGCTTAGGTTTTTAGGCTGCTCTTTTAGTGATACAAGCGTGGCATTTTTAAGCTGAGCAAAAGTATCTAAGCTCATATTATCAAGCTCTACCGCGTACTCTTTTTTGAATTGATCAAAACGTGCCTGTATTTCTTTTGGCCCTTTAACAGGTGTTTGAATAAACAAGCCAATTGCCGAGTAATCCTCTATTGGGCGAGCCAGCGCGCCTACAGCGTATGCAAGCTGCTCTTCGGTACGCATTTTATCAAATGCAATGGTTCTAAAGTGGCTTTGTAACACCGCAGCTTGCGCTTTTTGTTTATATCCTGGCACTGGGTGAACGGTCATATCAACTACTGCCACATCGGCCACATCAATATCTTTTTGCAAGACTCGCGTTTCGCCTGGCTGTGGTAACCATGCTTTACTACGCGCAAACTCACTCGATGTATGATTGCTTGGTAAAGTGGCACTTAACTCAGTGGCTATCGATTCTATATCTTGTTGGTTGTAATTACCGTAGCTAAATACACGTAAATCGTTGGTGGCAAATGTGGCTGTTTTTAGCTTGTTTAAATCGGCAACGCTTAACGATTCTGCCGCTTTTATCAGTGCCTCTGTATCAAAGCTGCCTGTGCGGATAAGTTTTGAGTAGGCGCCAAATGCTTGTGCATACGGAAATTGCTTTTGCTGATTTAACAGGCCACGTTTGTAGCGATCAATTGCTTGGGTAAATGCTTGTGCTGTTACGTCGGCTTTTAACCCGCTTAGCGCTTGTTTTAAAAGTACATTTTGCTTATCGGTAAAGCCACTCATTGATAAAACTAAACCATTACTTGGCGCAAGGTTTACACTCATGCCGGCAATGGCGGCTTCAGTGCTTAGTTGGCTTTGTTGAATGTTATATAAGTCGGCCCATACTGAGTAAAGTACTTCAGCATTAATATCATTTAAGCCTGGTTGGGTATTAATATATACCTCAACCAACCCCTTTGGCTGGGCAGCAAATTTTTGGCTTGCTTGGCGCCATACTTTTACGCCGTTTTTATCGTAAGCCAGTTCAGGGTGTTTCTGCTCTTTAAACTCAGCTGTTTTAATAGCAAAGCTTTCAGGTAGTAAGTTATTTACACTTGGTAAAGCAAGCTTAAACTCGCTTGATGTTTTCCAACTGGCAATTTCGGCATCGCTAATATCTTCTATGCGGTATTTACCATCATAAAAATGCAGTTGCGAGTCGGTTTCTTCTTGTTGCGAAATATACCAAACGCGCAGCGTATCCGCATTTAATTGTTTAAGTACTTCGTTTATCGCCTCTGCGTCAAATTTGGCATAATAGTAAGGCGCATCAATGGCATGATTTAATGGGTAATCTTGCATGCTGCCAGTAAGCGCGCTGACATAGCTAAACTCATCGCCTTTTTCTAAAAATTTAAATTGATTGCTAAGTGATGTACGAATTTCATTGAAGTACTTAGCATCTACACCTTCTTTTTTAATCAGTTCAATGTATTGCATAATAGTTGCGACAATTGTTTCGCGGTTTTTCATGCCTTCATCGGTTAATTCTAGCGAAATAGTAAGCGCGCCGTAATTGCCGTACTGACTAGGAGATGGAGACGCTGTTAATTGCGATACCCAGCCTTTGTCGCGTAGTAATTGTGCTGGGCTACCTGGCATTTCATTACTTAATAAATAACTGACATAACGGTTAGGTTTAACCGCAAAGTCGCTGCTGTTGTTATTAATAGTAAACTCAAGTTGCAGCTGTTTTACGTCTTCATTAGGTGAGTAATATACTTTTTTGCCACCGGCTTTATCAAAATCAAGCTCTGCAGTAACGGTTGGCTTTTCAATGTGTTTATTTTCGATATCGGCAAAATAAGTTTTTGCTTTTTGCTCCATTTGCTCAATTGGCAAGTTTGAAATAAGCGCCACTTTCATGATATTAGATGAATAGTATTTATTGTAAAAGTCGACCGTTTCTTTGTGTAATTGGCTGCCTTCTTTGTCTCCTAGCGTTTCTAGGTTACCAATTAAAAAGCGATTTGCCGGGTGATCACCCATCATTTTACGGGCAAGTTTAAACTGGCCAAAAAAGTCCATTTCGCGGCGCATTGACCACTCGGCATTTACAGCGTTTTTTTCTTTATCTGCATATTCAGGGTACAGCTTAGGGGCTTTAAAAAAATCAGCAAAACGGTCTAGCGCTTCATCAAAGGCATCGTTATTAATTTTAAACATGTAGTTGGTAATATCGAGCCACGTATACGCATTATTTACCCCGCCATTTTTGGTCATAAAGTCAGAGTAGCCTTTTGTATCGGGGTAGCGCTCTGTGCCTAAAAAAAGCATATGCTCTAAGTAATGTGCCATACCTTGCTGCATCATAGGGTCGTGTAGTAAGCCTACGCCTACACTTAGCGATGCTGCTGATTTTTCAGCGCTTGGATCAGAGACTAAAATGACTTCTATTTCGTTTTCGAGGGTAAGGGTTTTATATTCGCGCGAATCATTTGGGCTTACAACTAATGTGTCTGAGAGTAAGGAGCTTTGCGAAGAACTAGTAACCGATGAGGTAGATGATGTATTAGTACAGCCACTTAAAACTGCTAAAGCGATGACGCTAAAACCAAGAATTTTTTTCATTTTGTTTTTCCATTAAAATTGCGCTTAGGATGCGCTCAAAACAACGTAATAGAGCTAAATTAACACTAACAATTAAGGGTTTACCACAAAATAATACTAATTTATGTAACACATTGTGAAAAACACCTGCATACTTAAAGTCAGTAAAATAATAACGAAGGAAATAGGATGGAAAAAATATTAATACTCGCCATGTTTGCACAAGTAACATTATCGCTCGTTGTAATGTTAATTATGGGCAAGCGACGCTTTGCTGCTGCAAAAAACAAACAATTACAGTTGAGCGATTTTAAAACCATGCGCCTTGATAACGCAGGCGATACCGTACGCGTAGCTGATAGAAACTTTACCAATCAGTTTGAAATACCAGTGCTTTTTTATATCGGTTGTATTGTTGCATTGCAACTTAACAGCGCTAGCTACTTAATTACTGCGCTTGCGTGCTTATTTGTTATTTCGCGTATTGTGCATACGGTTGTTCATATTGGCAGTAATAATGTAAGAATGCGCTTTAATGTTTTTTTACTAGGCTGCGCCAGTGTGTTTGCTTTATGGCTTGCGATTGTTTGGCGAATTTTAGCATTTTAGTAAAAGCGGCTTAATTAGCCGCTTTTTTATTTACTGTTTAACACATAATTAGTATTTAGCGCGTTTTAAGCGTTTACCCACACCAAGCAGTGCAATTAAGCAAAAACCAACACCCATACTCCCACCCGAACTGCTTGATGAGCCAGCCTCTGCTGATGAATCGTCTTGGCTTATTAATGTATTGGCTGTTGGGTTTAAGTTGGCAGATGAAAGCGGGTCGTCATCTAATACCACCACACTGTTAATAGTTACAAAATTAGCGCTGCTCAGAGCGACATCGCTACTTGAGCATTGTTCACTGGTTATATCAACCAATGGGATATCGCCGCAGTGTACCAATCCAGCAATATTATCGAGTGTAGCTTGGCTTTGCGCTGTAATTTGCCCAAATACTGTAAAACCGCCATTTTGAGTATCAAGCGCTTCGCTATTATCAACCATATTAAAAAACCACTGGCTCGTTGCGCTGTTTTCATCGTTGGCTAATTTAGCCATCGCGATTGTGCCCTTCACATTAGATAAAACAGGCTCATTAACAACAGTAGGCTTGGTGGTTATTGGCACTAATTCGTCGGTAAATGTAAAGCCACCGCCTTGTATTACAAAGTCGCTGACTGAGCGGTGTATTACGGTTTGGTTATACGCGTCATCTTCAATATAACTTAAAAAGTTAGCAACCGTATTGGGGACTTGTTGATCAAACAAGTTAAGCTCTATCACCCCGTGCGAAGTTTGCATTTCAACAATAGTGGCTTGGCTAGTAAAGCACGAAAACGCAAGTAGTGAGCCAATCAGGCACTTTTTCATTATGAGTCCTTTTTGTTATTGTTATTTAAATTAAGTGTTAATACCAATCCACACTATACGCCAAGGAAAAGCATTTAGAAGGCACAACTACAATTAACACCCTTTTAGTTACACTTCATTACATATTCTTTTAAATAACACTCGCTGTATTCGCTTTGTGTAAAAGCATTTAATAATTTAATATTACTTTTAAAAATCGAATATAAAAAAGTATAAAATAAGTACGTTATTTATCGCTAAATTAGTTTAAACTAACCGCCTAATAAATTAAGCACACCATAATAAATGGGTATTTCATGCGTATAATTATTTTATTTTCAGTTATTTTATCTGTTATAGGTTGTACAAACTCACCTTTAAACACCTCCACTGCCCCACAGTATATTACTGTATTACATACTAACGATAATCACGGGCGCTTTTGGCATAACGAAAAAGGTGAATATGGTATGGCGGCGCGTAAAACGTTAATTGACGCTTTACGTAACAAAGCTCAACAGCAAGGCCATGCAGTATTGCTGCTTTCTGGCGGTGATATTAACACCGGTATACCTGAATCAGACTTACAACACGCAGAGCCTGATTTTAAGGGAATGTCGTTACTCGGTTACGATGCTATGGCCATTGGTAACCATGAATTTGATAATCCACTGAGCGTTTTAACTAAGCAGCAACAATGGGCTACCTTTCCTTTACTGTCTGCAAATATTTTTGATAAAGCAACTGGGGAAAGCGCATTTCAAGGCTATAAAATTTTTGAAAAGGGAGGCTTAAAAATTGCGGTTATAGGACTTACCACTACAGACACCGCTAAAATAGCTAACCCACAATATATTGGCCATTTAGAATTTAAAGACCCCGTTGATGTGACGGCAGCTCTCGCTAAAAAAATTAATGAGCAATACAACCCCGATATCACTATTGCACTTACTCACATGGGCCATTATGTAGATGCAAACTTTGGGATTAATGCCCCGGGCGATGTCACACTTGCCCGCTCTTTACCCGCTAATACCTTAGATATGATTATTGGTGGTCACTCGCAAGAGCCGGTTTGTATGGCAGCTAAAAATAAAAATGACGATAACTTTAAACCCGGTCTTGCGTGTAAGCCCGATCAGCAAAACGGCACATGGATTATGCAAGCACATGAGTGGGGCAAGTATGTGGGTAAGGCAGAGTTTAAGTTAGAAAACGAAAAGCTCACCCTACTTGATTATAAATTGTTGCCAGTTAATTTATATGTTGATGAAATTCAAGCCGATGGGTCTAGTAAACAAGTATTAGCCAACGAATACATTAAACCCGATCCGACCCTAGAAGCTTTTTTAGCAAGTTACCAAGCAAAAGGCGCAAAACAAATTGCAGGTAAAATTGGCAGTGTTGATGCGCGTTTAGAGGGCGATAGAAACAAGGTGCGTTACCAACAAACTAATTTAGCGCGTGTGATTATACAGGCACAAATGAATGTGGTTGGCGCCGACTTTGGCCTTATTAGTGGTGGCGGAATAAGAAGCTCTATTGAAGCTGGCGATATTAGCTATAAAGATATTTTAAAAGTACACCCGTTTAAAAATCGCATTACTTACATGGACTGGCAAGGGCGTGATTTATGGAACTACTTAGAAACAGTGACCAGCTTCCCTGTTGATGCAGGTGCCTATTTGCAATATCACAAATTAGCGTTTACCCGTAAAAATGGCAAATTAGTCAGTGTACTCATTGATGGTAAGCCACTTGATGAAAATAAAACTTACCGTATGAGTTTAAATAGCTATAACGCATCAGGTGGTGACGGTTACCCTGCTATTAATAAACTCAAAGGGTTTGTTAGCACAGATGAAACCGATGCCCAGGCACTTAAAACCTTTGTATCGCAAAATAGTCCTCTTAAAGCTGCGCAGTTTGCACCTAAATAACAAAACGTTATTAAAAGATAATGTTTAAGGAAAGTAGCTGACTACTTTCCTTTTATTTCTATGTTTCCCTTTGCAATATTTATTAAACCATAACTGTGTAAACGTGAGCGAGAGCCCTCGCCATATGCTTTAGGCGGATAATAAATGTCTTTCATATCAGGGTGTTCGTTTAAGACCTCGTCTAGGGCTGCACGAATTTCACTGAGTGTTTTTTCTAAGCTGCTATTAAAATTTGGCCGCTTGCGTATAGTATGCCCAAGCTCAATCAACCTATAAAAGTACTTATTAGCAAGCTCTATAAGCTCATCTGGCACGTATTTATTTTGATTTAGCACAACATCTTTATTATCACGACAAAACTCTATTAATGCTAAATAAAAGCATAACGGTTTGTTAGCTAAACACACTGTAGCGTCAGGCATATAACTATTACTGAGTGTTTTAGTGTTTAAATCAATGATCAATGCCAGCTCTTTTGGTTTCCCTAAGTCAGTATCAGCGTTTAATGATGGGCCTTTAGCATCTACAGGCATACCTATAATAGACTTCAGCCATTTGCTAAATAAAATACTCAAAACCAAAAATAACAAGCAAATCAAAAACCTGTTTTCTGACCAAAACTGTGCGTTTTTCTCAAACACTAAAGAGACATGGGTAGTGCTCGACTTGAGTGTTCTTATAAACTGGTTTGGCTTTAAAGTTAAAGGTTTAGCAGATTTTGGCACAATTTTAACTAAGCGAAGGTTATTGTCTAAATAGCCGTTGAGCTTTAATAAGTAGTCTTGCACTGCATGTTGGTTACCCGAGTGCTTTAAAAGCTCATTAGAGAGCGCAATTAACGGTAAATCCAGCGCAACTTGTTTTTCGGTTTCAATAACCTGGCGTTTAATAGCGTCACTCTGCTCATTAATTACAGACACATAAAACACTAAACAGTTAATAATAAAAACAGCGCAGCCAAAAAAAACATATTTATACTTATCCATTTTTAACGCTCTCATCTTTAGCTGTTACCTGCTCTGAACTGCAATCCCAATACGATTGCGCCTCTTTGTAATAACTCAGTGTCTGCTCCTTTGACATATCAAGAATATGACGCTGTACAGCACATAAAAGGTCTGTATTGTTTTGCTGCATTTTTAGATACCAGCGCGAACCTGAAATTTTATTACTTAAAGGGGTTATATAATTTTTTGAAAAACGAGCAGCATCACTTTCTTTCCAAAAAGACGCAATAATATCGACCTGCCCATTAGCTAATAAGTCACGAAGCTCGCTGTGCGAACTGGCGTAAGTAATATCTAGATTGGCTAAGTTGATATTTAAATCTTTAAACATTTTCTTTGGAAGTATATGGCCAGAGCGGCTTGTAGGGTAATCTAATAAGCCTATACGCTTATCTAAAAAGTATTGTTTTGTTAAGCGTGGCTTTTCTTTTGAGGAGATAAAAAATGCGGTGTAATCAGAAAAGCCCACCACAGATTGATAGTTATAAGTTAGCTCTGCATTAAAGGCATCCATTATATTATTTTTTGCAAGTACGAGGTCTGCAATCCCTTTGCCGACAAAATCGAAGCTTTCCGTTGTACTGTCACCCCAGTAACCTTTAACTGAACCGTATTGTTTCGTTACCACGGTATCAAGGCATAGAGACTCTGTAAGCTTCTCTGCCACGCTTTGCGATGGCGTAAATACAATAAGCTGATTTTTGTTTTCACTGGCTGTTGTATAACATTGTGTTGACGTTTTTATTAGTTCTGGGAAATTTATTTCATCACTTTTAACGCTCACCTTTCCAACAGACCATGCAGCAACCATAACCAGAAACAAAAGTGTAACAAACGACAGTTTATGTAACATGACCTTTCCAAACCCCATCAATAAGATGTACCTAACAACACTAAGGCTTTATTTGAACAATATTATTTACTTATTACAACAAGTAATTTTACCCATCAAAGGTAAGCTATTGATTTAATGCAATTATGAATAAGAAATAATGAATACTCTTGACTCCTTTCTATATTTAGCAAAAACAATCACAATGTTTACACCAGCTAATAGGTGAATAAAAATAAATGCAGGAAACATTGATGCGCATTAAAATTGCTACTCTCGTAGCAACAACGTTAATAATTGGTGCTGTTTTTACAACTTCTAAAGCGTATGCGTGGGGTCAAAATGGTCATCGAATTGTTGGGCATATTGCTGAGCAACATTTGAGTGATGAAACAGTGCATAACCTGTTGCCACTATTAGAAGGACAATCCCTAGCTCAAATTTCTACTTGGGCAGATGAAATGCGATCTAGTCCTGAACTATTTTGGCGTAAAAAATCTTCACGCTGGCACTACATAAACCTCCCTAAAAATAAAACACTTTCTCTAAATCACGCACATACACACAGCAAAGACGATGTAACAAATATTCTAGAAGGTATTTACTTCTCTATTAATACACTTCAGTCATCTACCTCTTCCCTTAATGAAAAACAGTTTGCTTTAAAGTTTTTAGTTCACTTGGTTGGCGACAGCCATCAACCATTTCATGCTGGGCGAAGTGAAGATAGAGGCGGCAATTTAATTAAAGTTGATTTTTTTGACAACGAAACCAATTTGCATAGCCTTTGGGACACTGGATTAATAGAAAATGAAAACCTAGCTTACACTGAATACGCTAAGTTTATAGATACCGACGATGCAGCATTAATTAAAACATACTTAAAAAGCAGCCCTACTACTTGGCTGATGGAATCTCACAAACTGGCCGAAGATATTTATACCTCAACCAGTGATGAAGTGAGCTATAGTTATGTTTTCAAATACAATCCGCTTGTTAAGCAGCGTTTGCAAAAAGCAGGCGTTAGGCTTGCGGGTGTATTGAACTATTTATTTGATTCGTCAGATGAGAATAAAAAATTAAAAATAACGACAAAATAACAATCAACCTATAAATAAAAAACCTACACACGGGAATTAATTTATGTTTATACACTCTCTGGAGTATAGCTAAAATAATACAGCTAAAAATGTATTAATTACAAAATGTAAATAATTAATTGTAAAAGGAATTATAAAGTTTGCATTTCATAATACTGTCACATAACGGCGGTAACATAACAATAAGTAATTAATCAAAATTTAGTTAAGTATACAAGTATAAATTGTGCAAATTAATTTTGCATATTACAAGAGTATAAATCCAACAACACTACTGGCTTTATACTACTTAAAATAACAATTTAATTATAACTTTCACGGGAAATGAAAATGAAGACTAAACTTCAAAAAACAGCACTCTCACTTGCTATCGCTGCGTGTGTAAGTGTAAGTGGCGCTGCATTCGCCAACGAAACAACCTCTGCGATTAAGGGTCAAATTACCGGTCCAAACGGTAACCCAGCTCCAGGTACCAAAATAACAATTTTACACGTACCGTCTGGCTCAGTTAAAACAACGGAAGCAAACGATGCAGGTTACTTTACTGCTAAAGGCCTTCGTGTTGGTGGTCCTTACAAGGTAATCGTTGATTCTGATGTTTATGCTGATCAAGAATTTAATAACATTATCCTAAACATTGGTAACGATTACCCAGTAAATGCTGCACTTGAGCCACAATCAAGCATGGAGCAAATTGTAGTAACAGGTGCACCTATCAGCTCTATGTCTGGTGGTACTGGCCCAGCGTCTACATTTACTTTAACTGATCTTGAAAACACGCCTGCTATTAACCGTGATTTAAAAGATATTATTCGTATTGACCCGCGTATCACAATTGATGATAGCCGCGGTTCAATCAACTGTGGTGGTGGTAACCCTCGTTACAACAGCTTAACGCTAGATGGCGTTCGTATGAACGATAACTTTGGTTTAAGCTCTAACGGTTACCCTACTATTCGTGCCCCTTTCTCGTTTGATTCAATTGAGCAAGTTTCAGCTGAGCTAGCACCATTTGACGTACAGTACGGTGGCTTTACCTCATGTAACATTAATGCGGTAACAAAATCTGGTGGAAATGAAGTTCACGGTGGCATCTTCTATGATTACACAAGCGATTCATTAAAAGGCGATAAAATCGAAGGCGAAGACGTTGATAACGGTAACTACACCGAAAAACGTTACGGCTTTAACGTTGGCTTACCGTTAATCGAAGATAAACTGTTTTTATTCACTTCATACGAAAAGCTTGAAGGTGTGCAACAGTTTAACTACGACGGTTTAAGCAGCGGCAGTGTAACTGCAGATGATATTGCTCGTATTACAAACATTGCTCAAACTGTATATGGCTATGACGTAGGCGGTACTCCTTCAAGTATGCCGGTTGAAGATGAAAAAATCTTAGTTAAATTAGATTGGAACATCAACGAAGATCACCGTGCAAACTTAATCTACAACTACAACGACGGTAATACGGTTTCACAGTCAGACACTGGTTCTAGCCGTGTTTCACTATCAAACCACTTTTACGACCAAAGTGCAGAATTTACTTCAATTATCGCGTCTGTGTATTCAGATTGGTCAGATGATTTTTCAACTGAAGTTCGTATTGGTAAATCAGAATTAGACGCAACGGTACAATCGCTTGATGCTGCAAGCAGCTTTGGTGAAATGCAAATAAGCACAGGTAACGGTGGTACAGTTTACATTGGTCCAGATGATTCTCGTCAATCAAATGATTTAGATTACGATACCACTACATTTAAAGTAGCGGGTACTTACTACCTTGACCAACATACCATTACAGCTGGCTATGAGTTTGAAGAGTTAGACGTATTTAACTTATTCGTACAGCAGACTGAAGGCGAGTACCGTTTTTATAACGAAAGAGATTCAGACGTAACGGGTATTGATTTATTTGAGCAAGGTATCGCAAACGCTGTTTACTACAACAATGCTGCCGGTACTAATGATCCTAACGATGCGGCTGCAAGTTTCTCATACGCTCAGCATACGTTTTATGTTCAAGACGAATATGCATTTACAGACTTAGATGCAAACATCACATTTGGTTTACGCTACGATAAATACACAAGTGATGACGTACCAAACTTTAACCAAAACTATACTGACCGCTATGGTTTTAGTAACCAAAGCACGTTTGATGGTATTGATTTACTTCAACCACGTGTTGGCTTCCAGTGGTATGCAACAGACGAGTTAGAAGTTCGTGCTGGTGTTGGCTTATTCTCTGGTGGTAACCCAAATGTTTGGTTATCTAACTCTTACTCTAACGATGGTATTACAAACATCGGTACATTCCGCAGCTCGGTTGATTTATTCAACACGCCAAACGTAAATGGCGGCGCGCCTGGTTTTGAAGTACCGCAAGAGATGTTTGATGAAGTTGCTAACACTGTAATTGGCTCAGGTGATGCTACAGTAAATGCAGTTGACCCAGACTTTGAAATTCCTTCAGAGTGGAAATACTCAATCGGTGCAACATACACAACTGAAAACGAGTATGTTATTTCACTTGATTACTTATACTCTAAGAAGAAAGATGCTGCCTTAATGCGCGACATCGCACTTCAGGATTCGGGCGAAACTACATTTGATGGTCGTCCTATTTACGAGTCAATCGAAGGCCGTGATGGTGAATACCTTCTTACAAATGTAAGTGGTGATAGCGGTGATTCATCGGTTATTTCATTAGCTGTAAGCAAAATGTTTGACAATGGCGTAAGCGTTAACTTTGGTTACGCATACACAGATTCAGACGATGTTAACCCAATGACAAGCTCTGTTGCGGGCTCAAACTACGGTAATATTGCGCTAACGGATCCTGGTAACCCTGGTGTTGCATCATCAGATTACGAAATCCCACATCGTTTTACTATGACGCTTGGCTACACGCATGAGTTTGTTGATGGTTTTGCTACTCGCTTTAACCTATACGGTGAAGCATACAAAGGCTTACCATACAGCTACACATTTGATGGTAGCGACGAAAATGTATGGGGCGATGCTAACTGGAATGGTGACCGTCAGTTACTTTACGTACCACTTGAAAACGATCCTAACGTTGTTTACGACATGAGCGCTGATGAAATTAACGCGTTTAACGATTTTATCGCGTCTAACGGTTTAGAGCGTGGTGAAATCACTGGCCGTAATGCTGAAAACTCAGATTGGTTTGTTAAATTTAACTTTAAAGTTACTCAAGAATTACCAGGCTTTATGGATGGCCATAAAGGTGAAGCGTTCTTCGTAATTGATAACTTAACTAACCTATTAAACGATGATTGGGGCGTACTTAAAAAAGGTCCTTTCGTTGGCGCTAGCATGATTTCAACATCAATTGATGAGCAAGGCCGTTACGTTTACTCTGGCTTTAATGAAAACAACGCAAATACATCAGTACAATCTGATGCGTCATTATGGCAAATGCGTGTAGGTGTACGTTACACTTTCTAATCGCATTAGCGTAAAAAACGACTAATTAAAGCCCATCTTTTGATGGGCTTTTTTTTACCAACCAGCTTAATTAAATGATCTATTTTAATGATAGATAAATGTGTTATGAGCTAGGTAAAAAAATTGCTATTTAGCTTTCTAAATGAAAATTTTATAACGCAGATAGCGACACATTTAGCCCCTCAAAATGATTAAGTATTATTGCGGATTGGTTTTATAAGGCACCTTTAAGCTCTTTTAGTAAATTTAGCAATTGGACTTGTTGCTGCTTACTAAATTTTTCTGCTAATTGCCCTTCCCAATTTTGTGCATCACGTGCTATGAGCTTGTAAATTGCATTGCCCTGCTCATTTAACATAACCTGCGTTACTCGCTTATCTTGCTGATTTAGTTGTGCTTCAACATACCCTCTTTGCAGCAATGATTTTATAACTCGTGAAACCGTTGACTTGTCCATATTGGCCTGTGTACATAAATCTTTTGCATTGCTTTTGCCATATTGTGCTAAGTTTGCCAACACCCGCCATTGAGGGATGGTTAAGTTGTATTTTTGCTGATAAACACGCGCAAAATCATCGCTTATGAGATTTGCCATTTGGTTCAACTGATAAGGCAAAAACTGCTCTAGATCTATTTCCATTATTACTTTCTCATCGCATTTACACACTGTGAAAACTGTGCATTTTTATTTACAGGCTAAAACATACGCCCATTTGAAATTACTCTCACTTGAGAGTACTTTAAACTAATTAGGGCCTGTTGACCTTTCAGGATTGAAATTTGTTCAATCTAGGGGCCATATAATCGCGGCGCGAGGTTTGTAACCTAGTGGGCTAAGTAAAAACCGAGCAACAAAGAGTAAATGGCCCCTAGGCAGAACCCTTCGGGCAGCGCCTGTTTGGCATTTATGCTACGTTATCGCCTATTTATGGGGAAACCATACTGCATAGGCTCTGCCTTGCCTAATTCCCAAACAGACTGCTGCAAATTCAACCTCGAAAGATAAACAGGCCCTAGAAAGATAAAACAATGTCACTCTCACAGGATCTAAATATGGCCAGCGAAATAAACTACATGAGCGGTTTTGGCAATGAGTTTGAAACCGAAGCGCTACCCGGCGCACTGCCTGTTGGGCAATTTACCCCACAAAAGGTGAAGTACAATTTATACACCGAGCAATTTAGCAGCACGGCCTTTACGGCACCGCGAGCCGCTAATCGTCGCACGTGGCTGTACCGCCTTCGTCCATCGGTGGTACAAGGTGAATACACTGCTATAGATAACGCACTAATAAGAACAGCGCCAATAACTGAAGCAATTACGCCCCCTACAATGATGCGCTGGAGCCCTATTGATATTCCTTCAAAGCCCACTGATTTTATTGATGGCTTAATTACAATGGCTGCAAATGGCAGTGCCAATGGGCAAACCGGTATTGGTATTCATCTTTATGTTGCTAACAGTTCTATGCAAGAGCGTTATTTTTGTAATGCCGATGGTGAGTTGTTGTTTGTGCCTCAGCATGGCGAACTGTTATTACACACTGAGTGCGGAAAGCTCACAGTAAAGCCGGGGGAAATTGCCGTCATTCCTCGCGGGATTAAATTCTCGGTTGATTTAATTGATGAAACCGCACGTGGCTACATTTGTGAAAACTATGGTCATGCATTTGAACTTGCCGAGCGCGGCCCCGTCGGGGCAAATGGCTATGCCAACGACAGAGACTTTAAATACCCTGTCGCTGCATTTGAAGATAAAGAAGGTAGCTTTGAATTAGTCACTAAATTTAACGGTCATTTATTTAGTTGCCCTATTACACACTCGCCTTTTGATGTAGTTGCTTGGACCGGTAACAGCGCACCGTACAAATACGACTTAGCACGTTTTAATGTTATTAATACCGTGAGTTTTGACCACCCAGATCCTTCAATATTTACTGTACTTACCTCCCCTTCAGCCACTGAAGGCATGGCAAATGTAGATTTTGTAATTTTTCCACCGCGTTGGATGGTGGCAGAGAATACATTTAGACCTCCTTACTATCATCGCAATATTATGAGTGAGTTTATGGGCTTAATAGAAGGGGTTTACGATGCAAAAGAGCACGGGTTTGTACCAGGAGGCGCTAGTTTGCATAATTGCATGTCGCCACATGGGCCTGAAGCCGAGGTATTCGAAAAAGCATCTAACGCTGAGCTTGCGCCGCAAAAATACGAGAACACGTTGGCCTTTATGTTCGAGTCTCGTTACATAATATCGCCCACTAAATATGCCCTTGAAGGAAAAGAGCGCCAAACTAATTACACTCAGTGCTGGCGTAGTATCACAAAACATTTTACAGGCGAGGAATAATAACAATGAAACTATACAGCTACTTTCGCTCATCTGCCGCATACCGTGTACGCATAGCACTTAATTTAAAAGGCATTGAGCATGATATGCAATTCGTTAATTTACTTAAATCTGAACAGCTAACGCAGCCTTACTTAGATAAAAATGTGCAAGGTTTACTTCCTGCTCTTGAAACGGACGAAGGTGTATTAGCGCAATCACTCGCTATTTTAGAGTGGTTAGACGAAAGCTATCCGCAAACGCCGTTAATTTATGGCACTGCATGGCAAAAAGCGCAAATTCGTAATATTAGCTATGCAGTGGCATGTGATATTCACCCAGTAAATAATTTACGAGTGCTGAAGTATTTAAGCAACGAATTGGGTGTAGACGAGCAAGCTAAATCCGCCTGGTATAGGCATTGGGTAGAGCTTGGATTTGAAAAAATTGAATTGATGCTAAGTGAAAACAATGAGTTTTGCGTAGGCAATACACCCACTCTCGCTGATATATGCTTAGTGCCACAGGTATTTAATGCATTGCGTTTTAATGTAGATATGGCTGCGTATCCAAAAATTGCAGCCATTTATGCACGTTGTAATGCATTGCCCGCTTTTAATGACGCCGCGCCGCAAAATCAGCGCGATGCAATTTAACTTTTTAACGCGCAGTGAATAACACTCACGTGCTCTATTAAATCAAGGCCCAGTTCGGTTAAATAGCCGCCATCTGGGCTGTCTATCACGCCTTTATCAAACAACCTTTGCGCCGCGCTTAATAAATTTGGTTCAGCATCCGAATGTAACTTAATCCCTTGCATTTTGCTCTCACGTGGAAATTTAGCTAATAACGTAAATTCATCTATCATTGTTTGATTAAATTGCATGTGTTCACCTTTTTATAATTGTGTGTTTAAGTCAGTGTTGTTTAACGCTATTACTTACCCTAGCATGTTTTTTAATCGTGTGTACTATTTTTAAACTATCAAAATTCGAGGTCGCTCATGCGCCATATTATGGTTTTATTTATTTTTTTAATTGCGTTCACTTTAGCCCCTAGCAGTTATGCAAAAACAGTCAAAACCCATTCTATTATTGACGCTAATGAGATTATTAATAATGGTTATATTTGTTGGTACGACAACAAACGTTATAGTGAAGGCGCGCTGGTGCAAGTACATTCTTTTACCTTAGTGTGCGCTGCTAAAAACCCGCAGCATAATAACAGTGAGCTAATTTGGCTAAAATTAGATAAAAAAGGCAATATTGTTTATCCCACAAAGCCTAAAACCATTACGGTCAATTAGCGCTAAAAGAGGATTTACGCTACAATGCGCACAGTTTAAATAAGTAGTATGGCTATGGATAATCAACCAAAAAATCCTCTTCATGGGGTAACGTTAGAACAAATTTTAGTAGAGCTTGAGCAGCGCTTAGGGTTTAAAGCCATGGGCGAGCAAGTAAACATTAAATGTTTTACCGACTCACCGAGTATTAAATCAAGCTTAAAATTTTTACGTAAAACCCCTTGGGCTCGCGATAAAGTTGAAGCTCTCTACTTACATACGTTAAGTAACAAACCGCTGCGTAAACCCAAAAGCGCTCAGCGCCCTAAGCCAGCCAGCCAAAGCGATAGCAGTGGTTTTGTTTGGCCAAGCATTAAAAAGTAACACACAAAAATGCACGTTAAATACGTGCATTTTGTATTTTATAGCTCCTTACTAATTACTTTTAACGAGGCGGGGTCAACTGTAATAGTAAGCGTATCCGCTGTTTTAATTTCACCATCCAGTACATACTTAATTTCTTCGTCTGCGGTTATCGTTACTTTTTTAGCGTTGGTATGATGCGAGCTAATTGCTAAATGCGTTTGTGTAATACTACTAAACATAAGTTCAGCAATGCTTAACACGCGAGTGGTGTTTTCATCACTAGGTAGCAGCCAATTAATGTCTAATAGGCCATCTTCGTGATCGGGCTGACCACCTCCTTGGGCTAATAACGTAGTAAATGGCGCAGCATTAGCCACAATAAAGCTATTTGTATTTACCTCCTGCATTTGATTATCATCAAGGGTGACATAAAGGGTTTGCGCTTTTTGCTCACTAAATGCCTGAAAAAACCCACTTAAATAGGCAAGCTGACCCGATTCGTTTTTTGAGTCTCTATCTGCTTTTTCTACCATTGATTGCTCATAACCAATCCCAGCTAACAACAGCATAAGCTCGTCATTACAATAGGCCGTATCAATTGTTTGGGTTTGCCCATCAATAATAAGATCGCAGGCCTGCTCAACAGGAATGATTTTAGAGCTAATCCCCATAAGCACATGCGCTAATGCATTGGCTGTGCCCATTGGGATAATACCCAGCTTGCACTGAGTGTTTACCAACACACTTGCTACTTCTGTCACGGTTCCATCGCCGCCACAGGCAATTATTATATCTGGCTTATCTTTAATGGCTTGTTTAGCAAGCTCAATACCGTCTATATCTTTGGTGGTGGTTAATACTTCTAAATCATAATACGCCGACAACCTAGCCACTATTAAATGCTCTTTGTCTTGCCACATTTTGGTACCCGACACAGGGTTTGCAATAATAACGGCTTTGTTTTTAATAACTAGCTCACCCTTTTTATGTCGCTTTGCTAAATGACGAAGCTGATGCTTATTAAGATTTGCGGTTTCGCGGGTTTCTTTTATTTGCGCGAGCACTTGGTGAACATCGGCGTTTTTATCTTGGCTCAGTAAATACGCTGCCATAACAAATACCGAACGCCCTCTACCCAGTGCACAGTGAACTACCACGCGGCGGTCTTCTTTAATATGATGATGTATCCAGTTAATGGCTTGGTTTAATTGCGAATGGGTAGGCACACTATGATCAAGCACCGGAATATTTAAATAGCTAATATTTTCTTGTGTAGAGCTCCATTCTAAGCCATCAAACTCACACGTTACATCTAATATTGCCGTTATGCCGTTTTCTTTTAACGTATCTATATCAGAGGGGAACAATCGGCATGCTAAAAATAAATGGTCGTTAATTTTTTGAATGGGAGGGACTTTATCGTGCTTGCGAGAATACGCATTGTAAATTTGAACACCCAGTAAAAAAGGCACAAATGCCCAGCGAATATAAAATGGGATGACACCATTTTCACGCTTTCTAAAAATTTTCGCCAAATTAAAAATGTAAGCACCACTGACAAGAATTAACGACAATGCACTCCAGTAAAATACCACTGCAAAATATACCGAGTTAACCTCCCACCCTATAAATATAAAAATTAACGCTAAAATTAAATAACTCGTTGCAGCCCACATATTTTCTCCTTTATTTTTACTGTTTTGGCACATTTTTTTACAGCTGTGTATAAGTGTAGTAGCAATTTACACGCCAACAAAAGTTGTTTTTTAGGAACAAAAACAACACTAAGTAACTGATATAAAATAAATAAAAGTAGCTAGCTTTAGCTGCATTCGCATATTAGGCGCTTTTTACACAGTAATCGGTCATTTTTTCTCACTACTCAAAGGTAACTGTTTATATTTAAAACTTGTTTCAATGTGTACAGCAGCTAATATAAATGTCAGCTTAAAAGTTTTTGCATCCAATCACTCTTTTCACACGTTTATTGAGAGTGTGTTTATCTTTATTGGTTAAATTTATAACAGCCTGTTTAATCTCTATTTCAAAGCGATTAGGTTGCGCTTAAATAAAACAATTTTTAATTCACGAAGCCCAACACACCTCGGTAATAATAAAAACAACAGGAACCTTATGGAAAACGACAATTTACTTCCTCTTTTGTGTAAAACAGCACAGGGTAACAAAGCCGCGTTTGCTGATTTGTATCAGCAAACAAGCGCAAAGCTTTTTGCGATTAGTTTAAATATGCTGTCAAACCGCGCGCACGCAGAAGAAGTACTGCAAGAGGCATTTATAAAAATTTGGCATAACGCGTCAGAGTACAACTCATCTAAAGGCACAGTTATTAGCTGGATGATAAGCATTGTGAGATACCGCAGCTTAGATGCATTGCGTTATCACAAGGTAAGAAAAGAGCAGGCAATGGGTGACGATGAATACGACGAACAAGCAGTCGATGTTAGTTACGACGAACAAACCAAACTTGTTAATTGTATTGAGCAACTTGATCCCCAACAAAAACAAGCCATTCATTTAGCCTATTACAAAGGGCTAAGCCATGGTGAGTTAGTCAATCACATAGAAACGCCCTTAGGCACAGTTAAAAGCTGGATCAGGCGTGGTTTGCAGCAGTTGCAGAGGTGTTTAACATTATGAATTATAATAAACCAGAATTACTTGATGCTTTAGCAGGGCAGTATGTATTAGGTACTTTAAAAGGCCTGGCACGAAAACGTTTTCAACGCTTAATGCTCAGCTTACCGCAAGCCCGAGAAGCCACTATAATGTGGGAGCAAAATTTAAATGATTTAGCCAGTGCAATTACGCCTCAAACACCCCGCGCGCAAGTGTGGCAGAATATTTTAAATACATTAGAACACACCAATCAGCCCGTTAAAACGGTGATCAAACCAGCTACATCGCTGTGGCGCAATTTGTCATTTATAGCTACAGCTGCCTGTATTATCTTGGCATTTTTGGTTATTCAGCCCCAATACAGCCAACAAATTGCTTTAGTACAAAACCAAGATAAGCAATCACTGTGGTTTATTAACGTAGATGAGCAAACATTATCGGTTAAAGCCAGTGATAAACTCGTTGCGCAAACCGATAAAGACTACGAGCTGTGGATGATTTTAAAAGGGCAAGACACGCCAATTTCGTTGGGTCTACTGCCTAAAAACGGTGAAAAACAGTTACTCAAAGGCACGCGCTTTAAGGCACAAGACATTGCCCTACTCGCTGTTAGCTTAGAGCCTTTAGGTGGCTCGCCAAACGGCCTACCAACACAAGTACTGTACACGACAGATTTAGTTATTTTATAACTAAATAAACGCGACTGGTTGGTCAAACTTTGTTTGGCCAACCTTTTTATTTACCTTGGGTAACCATTAATATTTGATTAAACTAAAGTAGGCTTAATCGCACTGCGATGCTTATCATATTGTGTGCTCAATACCTGCTGCGTTATTTTAATTGCATACACCCCCTGTAATAAGTATAAAACCAAACCGCTTCAGCCTCTTTATCACTTCCTTATCAAAATATAAAACAGCCTGCTGAAAATTTAATCTTGAACGTTAAACACTCCTTTATTAACAATAATAAAAAAATATTTAACTTTTTTGCATCCATTGTGCTTTTTGCTTCGTTATTAGTTATGACTCCAATCAAAACTAAAGGAAAAAGTCATGAAAGCTTTAACTCCATCTATACTCGCAGTAGTAGTATGCAGTACCTTAGTAAGCACCTCTAGCGAGGCATCAAGTCATCGTGAAGCGCCGAACATTAGCCGCTTTCCAACCTTAGACTCTACCGACTTTTACGTATTTAATAGTTATGAAGCAGGCAGAGACGACTACGTTACATTTATTGCCAACTATATTCCTCTACAAGATGCCTACGGCGGCCCTAACTACTTTGCTATGGACCCAGATGCAACCTACAGTATTCATATTGATAACGACGGTGATGCAGTTGAGGATATTACCTTTGCCTTTAATTTTACCAGTATGCTGCCAAACGATAATCAAGGCGTGCAATTAACCGTTGGCCCAGAAGATAATCAACGTACTGTATCTGTACCTCTTAAAAACGTTGGTGGTGTAGCAGCAGGTGATGATAGCGCCGCTAATTTTAGCGAGTCATACACACTCAGCATGATAAGCGGTCCACAACGCACGGGTACCAGTACAACATTAAGTAATACCACTACCAGTTCAACCACGTTTAATAAACCGCTTGATTATATTGGTGACAAAACATTTGGTTCAATGGCTGATTACCAAACCTATGCAGATCAGTTTGTTTATCAAGTTTCGGTACCAGACTGTGACAGTATGGCCAAAGTATTTGTTGGTCAGCGCAAAGACCCATTTGTCGTTAACTTAGGTAAAACATTCGATTTAGTAAATTACGTTCCCGTAGAAGGTGATAGTGCGCCAGGTGCTGGGGATGGCGGTGGTTTCCCTGGAGGGATTACACAAAGCAGTGAGAATGACGACCTCGTAGATAAAAACGTTACCTCAATTGCAGTTGAAATGCCTAAAAGCTGTATTGTAGGTGAAGGCAACGGCGTAATTGGTTCATGGACAACAGCAAGCCTACCTCAAGCACGCATTTTAAACCCTAACGCTAAATTTGCAGATAACGCGGTAAATGGCGGTGCATTAACGCAGGTTTCACGCTTAGGTAATCCATTAGTTAATGAGCTAGTTATTGGTATTAAAGACAAAGATACCTTCTCAACGGCTCACCCTAAAGACGATGCACAGTTTTTAGATTACGTTTCGCACCCGTCTTTACCAGAGCTGTTAAATATTTTATTTAAAGATGCAGTAAATACCACACTTGGCGCTAATTTAGAAACTCTTGCTCCAACTAACTTTCCACGTACTGATTTAATCACCGCATTTTTAACTGGTTTTGCAGGGGTAAACCAACAAGCCACCGTAACGCCATCAGAAATGCTACGTTTAAATACTGCAATTGCAGCCACAGCACAAACTGATCAGTCTGCATTTGGTGTAGCCGGTGATGATTTAGCAGGTTTTCCAAACGGGCGCCGTCCAGGTGACGATGTCGTTGATATTGCACTTCGCGTGGTAATGGGGCGTTTATGTCACCCTATTCCTGTAAATGGTGAAGACACCGACTTAGGTCTATGTACACCAGAGGATGCTGATGTAGGTACAGTGCCATTCACTGATGGTGCTCCAGTTGATGCGAGCATGATGGATGCCACTTTCCCATACTTAGCCACCCCACTTGCAGGCTCTAAATAAGGAGTAACGTATGCGTAATTTAAACCTTACCCATAGCAGTATATTGTTATGCGCTTTGGCACTAGGCGCGTGTAGCAGTGATGATGATAACAAACAACCCACACCGGTTGTAAATTCTGCGCCCAATGCTAGTGATGCAATGTTAACCACACAAACAGAAGTTGAAATTAACGACATGTTAGTGGCCACCGATGCTGATGGCGATACATTAACATACACATTAACTTCGCAGCCGACATTAGGTAACGCTGTAGTAAATAGCGATGGCAGCTTTACCTATACCCCAAACAAAGAAGCAACCGGTAGCGACAGCTTTATGTTTGGTGTATCAGACGGTGTTAACCAGCAAGTGACTGCAGCGGTAAATATAACCATTGAAGCACTGCAAGTGGACTTTGCACAATTTGCAAGCGATGCATTTAATCAAAGCCCCACTGCGCAACCGCTATCTACCAACGGACGTGTCTTTATCAATACAGACACAGACGTAAGCGGTATTTCATCGGGCGCTTCTGGTAACTAACTCAGTAAGTAAATTAAGCTGATGGCCATGGATGGCTTTTTTAAGAGGATAAAACAATGCGCAGTCATTATAAAAAAATGCTCTTTGTTTTTTGCGCTGCACTGTGTGTAAATAACGTGCTTGCAAAACCAATTACCCCAAAAGATAACGCAATTATTGCCTCAAGCAATGCAACATTAAGTGCTAATTTAACCCTGGAGCAACTCACTGCGCTGGTGCTAAATAGCCAATACATAGGCCAAACAGAGCGCTATCAAGGTGTATTAAAAAAACGCTTAAAAAACCTATATACCGCTTCTGCAACTGCACAAAGCGGTTATTTATATGCACGGGTACTTCAAAAGGAGCATGCGTTTTCGCGTGCCATAGAAGTTGCTAATAACGTATTAAAAACCCAGCCAGATCATGTAAACACCCATTTATTACTCGCTAATATGTTGATGACACAAGGCAAATTTGAACAAGCTAAGCACCATTGCGTGGCATTAATTGGTAACACCAGCCTATTAACGGCCAGCACGTGTGTGCTAGATGTACAAAGCCAACAGGGCAAACTTAGTGAAAGTTATCACGCGTTAGTTAAGCTTACGCAAAACAAAAACAGCAGCTTAACGACAAAACATGTGCTCAGCGAAATGGCGTTTAGACTTAATAAATTCACCCGTGCGCAGCAGCATATAAATAATATTGATTTAAACACAGCCCCGGTAAGCCTTATTGTGCTGTGGGCCGATATTCAACTGCAGCAAAACAACCCTGAAAAAGTGCTTAATACACTCGGTAAACTTGCCAATAGCCACTCATCGCTTGAAGACGCTATTTTGCTCAAGTTAGCCATAGCTGAAAAACGCAGTAATAAGCACACTAATACGGTGTGGCAACCGCTCATGCAACAACGCGTAAAATTACGTGAACAACGCCAAGATACCTTCCATGCCAACGACTTAGCTAACTACTATATTCATGTACAAGCAAACCAAGCCAAGGCACAATACTGGGCAAATATAAATTGGCAGCAAGCAAAAATGAGTACAGATAAACACTTACTAAGCCAAGCAAATACGATGGTTAGGGATTCTTTATGAGTAAAATAAACGCGTTATTTGTTTTATTTATAGTTGCGCTATTTGCCAACTTTAGCGTGCAAGCACATCAGTTGAGCACAAGCTATATTTCACTGGATAATACCAACAACAAAAAGCAATACACAGGCACCTGGCAAATAAATATTAGCGATTTAGAACAACAAGTTGCGCTTGATGTTAACCAAGACACACAAATAAGCTGGGGCGAATTAAAATCACAAAAGTCGGCTATTAATCGCTATGCCAAAAATACTCTATTGGTTTTACAAAATGAGCAAACTTGCCCATTAAAAATTACCGATAACTACCAATTAGATAATCATTTTAATGAAGCATATTTAGTGTTGCCGCTAGTTTTTAGCTGTAACACTGATGCAGATGTAACGTTAATGTACCGCGCTTTTTTTAACCAAGACGCTAACCACAAAGTTATTGTAAATGTAAATCAGGTTTCGCGGGTTTTCACTATAGATGAGCAACAACACACTTTTACCACTGGGCAATCGAGTTATTTAACGACTTTTAACCAATATGTTTATCAAGGCGTGTTACATATTTGGATTGGTATTGACCATATTTTATTTTTAATTGCACTACTTTTAACCTGCGTTTTAACACGCACTGAAAGTCATTGGCAGGCAATAGTAAGTAAAAAGCACATTATTAAGCACACTGCGTGGATCGTGACTGCGTTTACCCTTGCGCATTCACTTACCCTTACTGCTACGGCTCTT
This sequence comes from Pseudoalteromonas sp. S327, assembly GCF_005886415.1. NCBI lineage: Bacteria > Pseudomonadati > Pseudomonadota > Gammaproteobacteria > Alteromonadales > Pseudoalteromonadaceae > Pseudoalteromonas > Pseudoalteromonas sp. S327. Next base: position 63,453 of record NZ_PNDP01000012.1, read on the forward strand.
AATCTTGTTTCGCCAAGTAGCCGCTGGGTAGAGCTAGGTATTGCAATCTCGGTATTATTTGCGGCTTTAAACAATGTATGGCCGGTTATATTACGCCTTGGCTGGCTTACTTTTGCGTTTGGTTTGTTACATGGAATGGGCTTTGCCAGTGTACTTGGTGAGCTTGGGCTCTCGAGCGATTATCAATTGCTCAGCATTTTAGCGTTTAACTTAGGTGTAGAGCTTGGGCAGCTGAGTATACTGTGTATTGCACTGCCGGTGTTACTAACCATGCGCAATAAACCTATTTACATAAAATGGGTGATGCCAATTGGCTCCCTTGCTATCGCTGCAATGGCACTATTGTGGTGCGTAGAGCGTATTTAGCATTAAAAAAGCGAGCCTTTTGACTCGCTTTTTAGTTTTCTATTACTTGGTTTTATCAAACGGCATGAGCAAGGTTTTCATCGCAGGCCTTAGCGCGATTAACACCGTTTCTTCGGTGAGCTCAGGGTAGAGCATCTTACGAAGCAGTAACCCCGCCATCATCGAAAAAATAACGTTAATGCGGCTTTCAAGTTCGTGTTCATCAGTGTCTTTAAGTGCACTACGTTCACTGGTGAGCAATTGACGCATGCGCCCCCGTGCTTGAATATCCATATCTCGTAAAAGCGAGGCCACTTTACTATTGCGACCCGCTTCCGCCATCATGTCTAAATCAACCACACAGGCACCGGTATCCATATGCCTTTGTACACCAATGTTTAAGCCATCTATAAGCGCTTGTAGAACATCACCTGGGTGATCTTCAAACTCCTGAAAGATAGAAAACATTTCTTCCATGTCTTTAGCAATAATACTTTCAATTATTGCCTCTTTGCTTTCAAAGTAGTTATATATATGCCCAGCGCTCATGCCTGCAGTACGGGATATTTCGGCCATGCCTGCGCCATGATATCCCTTGCGTTTAAAACACTCTGAGGCAGCACTAAGCACCTGCTCTCGCCTAGCTTGTGCTAATGCTGGGTCTATATGCCTTTTAGCTTTCGTGCTCATAACCCTACTCCGGTATTAAGCGCATACTTAATACAGCGTAAGTTCATTGCATAGCTTAACTTAACAACACCTTTCATTTTACTGCTCTTGCACAGGTGTTTTAGCTATATTCCAGCCGCCACCTAAAGCTTTATACAAATTAATTTGGCTGGCAAGGTAAGCCTGCTGACCTGTTATTAACTGCTGTTGAGCCGAGTACCACGTACGCTGTGCATCAAGTACCTGTAGGTAGCTATCAGCGCCTTTTTCGTAACGCATTTTTGATAAATCGTACGTTAGCTGACGCGAACTAATTAACATATCAAGGGCATCAAGTTGCTCTTTGTAGCCTTCTCTATCTGCTAATGCATCGGCAGTTTCACGAAACGCATTTTGAATTTTTTGCTGGTACGTCGCCACCGCAATTTCTTGATCGGCCTTTGCCACATCAAGGTTTGCCTGGTTACGTCCCATAGTAAAAATTGGTAAGTTGATTGACGGTACAAAGCTCCATGTCCCTGAGCCTGAATCAAACAAGCCACTTAAATCACTAGACGTACTGCCCGCAGTCGCGGTTAAGCTAATGCTTGGGTAAAACGCCGCACGCGCTATACCTATATTCGCGTTAGCGGCTAATAAAGCATGCTCAGCGGCTTTAATATCAGGGCGCTGTGTTAATAAATCAGAGGGTAAACCAACAGGTACTTCTGGTAAATCCAGTAAATTAGTTAACGAGTTAGTCGGTAATAAATCACTCGATACAGGGCGCCCTACCAGTAAATCTAACGCGCTTTTATCACGTTTTAACAAGCGTTTATATGTTGCTATATCTACTTTTGCAGTGGCAACCGTACTTTTAAGCTGCTCAAGCGTAATTGCCGATGTAGCGCCTAAATCAAAGCTTTTTTGCGTAAGCGAGAGCGACTCCTGCTGCGAGCTTAATGTTTCTTTAGCAAGCTCTAATAGCTGTAAGTCAGTTGCGTAGTTTAACCAAGCATTGGCAAGCTCAGCAATGAGTGAAATTTGCGTGCTGTATTGCGTAAGCTCAGTGTTATAGAGGTTTTGCAGGGCTTGCTCAGACTGGTTACGTACCTTACCCCAAATATCTAATTCATAAGAGGTAATACCGACCGTTGCGCTGTACTGTGAGCTAATACCTGCTTCACCCGTACTGGTTAAATCAGCCGGTAAACGTTGGCGCGTAGCCCCACCATTAAAATCTAATGAAGGGTATAAACCCGAATCTTCAATTTGGTATAAACCGCGTACACGCTGCACATTTAATACTGCTATTTGCATATCTTTATTATGCTCAAGGCTTAAGCTAATCAAGGTTTGCAATTTTTCATCATTAAAAAATTGCTGCCAATGTAACTGTTGCGCTGCTGCTTGCTCAGTGTCAGATACATAAGTATCTGGCACTGGTAAAGCAAGCTCTTTTTGCTCAGGGGCTAGTTGGCAGCCACTTAAAACAACTAATGTAATTGCGCTTAAAGTGAAGCGTTTAATGCTCATTGTGCGCTCTCCTTTTTATCGTCGGTGTTTTTCATTGGAAATACACGACGAACTAAAACAAAGAATAACGGCACAAATACCACCACTAAAATAGAAGAGGCAAGCGTACCACCTATAATCGAAATACCCAGTGCATTTTGCGCACCTGAACCGGCACTTGAGGCAATAGCAAGCGGTATAACACCACAAATAAAGGCCATTGAGGTCATTAATATTGGACGTAAGCGTAAGCGTACTGCTGCAATAGCCGCATCGACTAACCCTAAGCCTTCTTGCATTTTATGAATCGCAAATTCTACGATTAATATTGCATTTTTAGAGGCTAATCCTATGGTGGTTAATAAACCTACCTGAAGGTAAATATCATTAGATAAACCTGCCATTACCGCGGCAACCGTCGCACCAAATATACCTAATGGCACAATAAGCATAACCGCAAACGGTACAGACCAGCTTTCATAAAGCGCTGCTAAACATAAAAATACAAACAATAGCGATAAACCGTAAAGTAACGGGGCTTGGCCACTGCTAGAGCGCTCTTGAAACGAAATACCCGTCCACTCAGAGGCAATTCCATTAGGAAGTTGTTTAACTAAGCGCTCCATTTCGTCCATTGCTTGGCCAGTACTGTAACCTGGTGCAGCAGTACCTTGAATTTCCATTGCTGAAAAGCCGTTATAACGCTCAAGACGTGGTGAACCATAGGTCCAATACGAACTTGCAAAGGCTGAAAATGGCACCATATCGCCACTGTCATTACGTACATACCACTTGTTTAAATCCTCTGGCACCATACGTCCTTGCGCTTCACCTTGAAGGTAGACCTTTTTAACGCGGCCACGGTCAATAAAGTCATTAACGTAACTACTACCCCACGCAGTTGATAACGTGCTGTTAATATCAGCCTGAGACACACCCAGTGCTTGTGCTTTAGCAAGGTCAACATCAAGTTGCAGCTCGGGCATATCTTCTTGTCCGTTAGGGCGTACACCCGCCAAAATTGGGCTTTGACTCGCTAAACCAAGTAATTGATTACGCGCTGCTAATAAAGCATCGTGGCCAAGTCCAACCCTGTCTTGTAAGAAAATATTAAAACCATTTGCAGTACCTAGCTCAACAATGGCTGGCGGCGGGAAAGCAAACACAAACGCTTCTTTAATCGTTGAGAAATAGCCCATTGCTTTACCTGCCACACCTTGCACAGATAAATCATCACGTTCGCGCTCATCCCAATGCTTAAAGTTTACAAACCCTATTGCTGAGTTTTGACCAGAACCTGCAAAGCTAAATCCGGTTACCGTAAAAATACCGTTAACAGCTTCAGATTGATCGTTTAAATAGTGGTTTTCTACTTTTTTAACCACTTCTAATGTTTCTTCGGTAGTTGAGCCTGCAGGCAGTGAAACCTGGTTAAACAAAATACCTTGGTCTTCATCAGGTAAAAACGCTGTAGGTAGGCTTGAAAAGATATACACCATGCCCGCAACAATAAGGCCATAACATAAAAGGTAGCGCTTAGATAAGCGGATCATACGGCTTACAAAACTTTGCGCGCCGGCATTTGTTTTATCAAACCCGCGGTTAAAACCACTGAAAAAACGGCCAAACATCGAGCTATTATCATGCACGTGGCTAGGCTTTAAAAGCGTGGCACACAATGCAGGTGTTAAAATAAGTGCTACTAATACCGAGAGCCCCATTGCTGATACCAGCGTAATAGAAAACTGACGATAAATAACACCGGTAGACCCACTAAAGAACGCCATCGGAATAAATACAGCCGACAGCACCATGGCAATACCCACTAGCGCGCCTTTAATTTCATCCATCGATTTACGTGTTGCTTCAAGCGCAGAGAGTTTTTCTTCACTCATTACACGCTCAACGTTTTCTACTACAACAATCGCATCATCAACCAGTAGACCTATGGCAAGTACCATTGCAAACATGGTTAATGTATTTATTGAATAGCCAAACGCGTACAAAATACCAAAAGTACCTAACAACACCACAGGTACAGCTATAGTTGGAATAAGCGTAGCGCGGAAGTTTTGTAAAAACAGATACATAACAACAAATACCAGCACAACCGCTTCTATTAATGTATGCACTACTTTTTCAATCGATAACGAAACAAACGGAGTAGTATCATAAGGAACAACAACATCTAAGCCTTCAGGAAAAAACGCTTTTAACTCTTCAATAGCAGCTTTTACACCTTCTGCGGTATCGAGTGCATTTGCCCCACTGGCAAGCTTAATACCTAAGCCCGATGCTGGTTGTCCATCGTAACGCGCTACAACACGATAGCTTTCACCACCAAGCTCTACACGGGCTACATCTTCAAGGCGTACAAACGAGCCATCGGCGTTTGCCTTAACTATAATGTCTTCAAACTCTTTTGCTGTTTGTAAACGGCTTTGTGCAGTAACGGTAGCATTAAGTTGCTGACCTTCAACCGCAGGCATGCCGCCTAATTGCCCAGCAGACACTTGGGCGTTTTGAGCACTGATTGATGCACTAATATCAGCAGGGGTTAACTTGTAGTTTTGCAGCTTAGCTGGGTCTAACCAAATACGCATAGCATACTGAGAACCAAACAGCTGAACCTCACCTACCCCTTCAACACGCGAAACAATATCTTGAACATTAGATGACACATAATCACCAATATCGATATTCGTCATGCTGCCATCTTTTGATACAAAACCCAGTACCATTAAAAAGTTACGTGCAGACTTAGCCACCGATACACCTTGCCTTTGCACTTCTTCAGGTAGCAAAGGGGTGGCTGTGGCTAACTTGTTTTGCACTTGTACCTGTGCAATATCCGGGTCAGTTTCGGCGCTAAATGAAAGCGTAAGGGTTGCTGAACCACTCGACTCAGAAGTCGATGACATATATAGCAAACCATCAAGGCCTTTCATTTTTTGCTCAATAACTTGGGTAACCGTATCCTCTAGGGTACGTGCTGATGCGCCCGGGTATGTTGCAGTAATACTAATTGCCGGCGGGGCAATTGACGGGTACTGAGCTATTGGTAAACTTTGAATAGCTAAAACACCTGCAAGCATAACCACGATAGCAAGTACCCATGCAAAGATGGGTCTGTCGATAAAAAATCGTGACATTAAAACTCTCCGTTATTGCGCTTTGTCAGCTGTTGCTGATGGTGAAACTTCAGTCGGTGTTACCGGCGCTCCAGGGCGAATTTTTTGTAACCCTTCAATAATCACTTTATCGCCATCGCTTAGCCCGTCGGTTACTAACCAGTTTGAACCAATCGTTCTGTCTACTTTTAAAACGCGGCTTTCAACGGTGTTTTCTTTGCTAACAACCATGGCTGTTGGCTCGCCTTTTGTATTACGGCTAACCCCACGTTGCGGCACTAAAATAGCGTTTTGTTTTACGCCCTCAACCACTGAGGCACGTGCATACATACCCGGTAATAATAACTTATCAGGATTTGGGAATTTAGCGCGTAAGGTAACCGACCCTGTGCTTGGGTCTACTGTCACTTCAGAGAACTGTAACGTGCCTTTAAGTGGGTAAGTTGAGCCATCTTCCATTTGCAGTTCAACATCTGTTTGCGATTGTGAATCAACGCTCAATGAACCTGAAGAAATAGCTTTTTTAAGTTGAGTTAGCTCGTTGCTTGATTGGGTTAAATCAACATAAATAGGGTCAAGCTGGGTCACTGTTGCCAATGCTGTTGTTTGATTAGCGCTAACAAGCGCACCAACAGTAACGCTCGATTTACTAATTTGGCCACTGATTGGAGAAGATACATGGCTGTAATCTAGGTTAATTTGCGCCGATTTAAGCTGTGCTTTTGCCGTTAATAGCTCTGCTTGTGCTTGCTTTTGCGCTGCATCTGCTTCGTCAAAGTCTTGCTGACTTACGGCTTTAATTTTTAAAAGCTCGCTATAACGCGACGCTTTTGATTTAGTGCTGGCAATACTTGCCTCAGCGCGGGCAACAGCTGCTTCGCTTGCTGCTAGGTCAGCTTCAAACGTAGCGGGGTCAATTTGATAAAGCGCTTGGCCTTGCTTAACTTGAGCACCTTCTTTAAATAAACGCGATTGCACAATGCCACTTACTTGCGGGCGGATTTCCGCAATTTGAAAAGCACTAATGCGACCGGGAAGCTCCTTTTTTAGTGTAAGCGCTTGGCTTTTTAATGTAATTACACCAACAGGTACTGCTTGTGGAGCTGAAGCTTGTTGCGAGTCAGCTGCTTGGTCGCAACCTGTTAAAGCAACAGATCCAACGAGGGCTGTTAATACAAATAAAGCGATGCGAGAACGCTGCATGTTAAATACCTTTTAGTCTATTTATGTCTAGAGTGAACGATCATTCTAAAGTAAATCTAAACGAGAATAAATTAAAATGGGTGCAAATTTACACTAACTTACAGTTGCAAAATTAAACTACGCCATAGGTTGTAGAAGGTGTTAATTTGATGAAAAATAAAACGGATAAGTATGAAAAATAAACTTTATTGCGGTGCGTTATTTATTAACCTGCAACAAAAAAGCCAAGCTAAGCTTGGCTTTAATGCAAATTTATCACTATTTATTTATACGAGACACCAATAATTGCTCAACCCTTATGCCCTCAACATCAACCACCTCAAATTTAAAGCCATTAAAGGTAAAGTACTCAGCACGTTTAGGTATACGCTTCATTGTGTATATTAAAAAGCCAGCCACAGTTTCAAAGTGCATTTGATCGGGAAACTCTTCAATGTCTAATACTTTTGCTAAATCAGAAATTGGGGTTAAACCATCCACTAACCATGAGTGCTCATCGCGGGCAATAATAAGTTCATCGCCTTGGTGGGTAATTAAATCTCCCATAAACCCTTTCATTAAATCTTTTACGGTAACAATACCGACTAACAAGGCATATTCATTTACTACCACAGCAAACGGTTTTGCAGCACTTTTAAATGCATTTAGCGCCTCGGACAGGCTTAGAGTTTCAGGTAAATAAAACACGTCTGTTTCAATCAGCTCTTGCTTAATATTAGCTGGCTCACCCTTTAGTACTTGTCGTAGTATATCTTTTGACTCAACAGAGCCGCGTAATTTATCTAAATTACCCGAGACCACTAAAAAATGATTATGGGGATTTTCAATAATTTTGGTGGCTATATCGTGGCTGCTTTCATTTAAGTCAAAATAAACTATTTGGTCGCGTGGGGTCATTACACTTGATAAAAAGCGTGCTTCTAGTTCAAACACATTGCCAATTAGCTCATACTCTTGTTGTTGTAAGCTGCCGTATTCTGCGCCCGCGTCCATCATCGCCACAATGTCTTCGGTGGTAACAATGTCTTCTCGCTCTGCGGGTACTTTAAATAAACGCAGTACAAAATTAGTTAAACCATTAAAAAACATCACTAATGGCGTAAGTGCAAAAGTAACCCATCGCATTATTGTTACCACACGCACAGCCACCGCTTCGGGCATGATCATCGCTAAACGCTTTGGCATTAAATCAGCAAATAATATAAACAGCGAGGTAATGGTAAAAAACGAAAATAAAAAACTAATTTTTTCAAGGTGTACACCTTGATAAAAAAGCACCAAGATACTTTGTACATAAGGCGATAGCTCTTGTTCGCCCACTATTCCGCCTAAAATAGCAATCGCGTTTAGGGCAATTTGGATCATCGCAAAAAACGCCCCAGGGTTTTCTTGCAGTTTTAATACCGCGGCCGCGTTATCACTGCCTTCATCGGCCATTACCCGCAGTTTAATTTTACGCGACGCTGCAATAGCAATTTCCGACATGGCAAACAACGCACTGATCAAGATCAATAAGCTAATCCCGATTAAATCACCCATTTAACGCTCCAAAAAGTTAGCGCTTTTTCAATAAAAAGCAGCTGATTATAGACGCTTTTTTAAACGCGGCAATTTATATTTATGCTTTTACAGGCTAAATTAATAAGCCATTGAATTAGCGTTGTTTATTTTGCTTTTTTGCTTCATCGAATGCCAGCGCAAGTCTATCTTGTAGGCTTTGCGACATGTTTTTATTACAGGCAAAGTAAAGGGGGGAGTGTTGTGTATTGAGCGTTAATATAGGCTCTAATAACTTAAGCTTTGGCTCAAACTGTGCGCGGTAGTTAAATTGTTTTTTACTTAAAATAACAAAGTCGAGAATATCGTGCCGTGTGCTTATTAATTTATCTATTTTGTCAAAGCTATCAATTATCAGTAAATTTTTAGCTTCAGTAAAACCGCGCTCTAATAAAAAATGATGACTAAAATTATCACGAATAACTGCGGTTTTATATTTTTTAGCATCGCTAAGCGTTTTTAAGCGAATGTTACGTGATTTAAGGGCATAAATAGCAGAGTCAAAACTTTCAAGCTCAGCTATCCAACTAAACTTACCTTCTCGCTTGGGCAATCTTGCAATTGAAAATATGCAGGTGTTTTTATCTCGCAATGTAGCGTTATAAGATAGCGCCCAACTATGCTCTAGCATAATATAATTAATATCTGTATTGGCGAGCGCGTTTCTCACTTTATCTACAGAGCGCCCTGCAAGTTGGTTGTTTTCGTCAATGTATTGAAAATCGGGGAATACTTCGGTCACTATTGTAATTTCAGCTGCATTGAGCCTTATGCATGCAAAACACAACAAAAATAAGTACAGCTTCATTCAGCTTCGCCTCAAAACTAAAACAGATATACACCAACTATAGCCGAGGGTAACCGAACCGCTAGTTTTTAACCTAGCCCTATACACTGATAGGACTAGGTTTTTTAAAGACTAACCTGCTATCTATTCATTGCACTAATTAAGAACGCTGAAATTTTAGCGCCTTCACGTAATGTTGTTTCTGAACTTGCTTGGCCTACTAATGAGCTGTCGGTAAATGGCGCTATTTCCATCATGTCGGCGCCAGTAATTGGAAACTCATCGGCAATAGCTTGTAAAATATCCAGTGCATGTTGCGGGGTTAAGCCGTTATCTTCTGGTGTGCCCGTTGCTGAGGCAAATTCGGCATCGAGTGCATCTATGTCAAAGCTTACGTACACTTCATCTACTTTATCGGCTTTAAGCTGCGCAATGGTTTCATCAGCAACCGCTTTTGCACCACGCTCTATAATTTCATTAGCCCAATGTTGTTTTACACCAAAGGTGCTTTCCCAGTGCGATTTAGGTTTACCGCTTGAGCGAATACCAAACTGGATTAAATGATGCGGTGCAGGTAAAAACTCTAATATATGCGTACACCACGAGCCAAAGCATAAATCTATCCCTAAGCGCTCTACTAATAAATCGGTATGCGCATCAAAATGAATAATAGCGGTACGTTTGCCTTGCTCGCGCTTAGCTTTTAAATACGCTTTAGTTAGCGGGTAGCTGATTGAGTGATCGCCCCCAATACCAAATATGCCTTTATCTTTAAATGTGGCGTAAAAGCTGTCACACACATCTTCGGTAATAGAAAGCGGGCTTACGTAGTAATCATCGTTTTTATCGCCGTATAGGGCTTTTTGGCAGTTTGAAATTGTGGCGTCGTTTAAGTATTTATCATGTAATAAATGCGGGATAACGCGTACATCACCTAAATCAAAAGAGCGGCACTGGGTTTGCTGATCAATCAAGGCTGAGCGTAAAAATAATGGCCCCCAGTTTGCTCCACGTAAAATACCGCCGCCACAATCTGAGCTAATACCTAACATAACCGCTTTGTGAGGAGATTCGGGTAATTGTGTTAAAGAATCGCGCCACAAAACATCAACATTTTCGCTTTGCCCATACAATTTATTACGTAATGCCGCTTTACGCTCTTTCGCGGTATTAACTGTAAATACACCATCGCCAGGTGCACATAAACAGTGCTCTACTTTACGTTTAAACGCGTCAAATTGTGTGCTCATAATAAATCCTATACTTGTGTGTTTTATTCATGTGGTTTTGATTAGTTATGCAAAAACTAAAATTATCGGCCTATTTGCAAATAACGCGTAGTGCGCTCACTTATTGTTCAAGCATTATTTACGCGCTTATATAAAAGCCGTTAAAATAATGCCAAAAACAAACCGTAACTATTTGTTATTAAATAACTAAAAACGCTTTAAACCACGTATTGATAAATTTAAATTATCACCATAATCAATACATATAGACTCTCAATAAACAAGTCAACCACCCGCCTTTTAACGAACTTTAAGCCTTTGATTTAATATTCAATGTGAATGAATAAAGCCATCATTTATAAGTATTTTTCAACATCGGACATACGTCCTGTACTTAGTTTACATTTGCCGTAATGATGCTAGATTGACAACAAATTTTTATAAAAAGGCTTAGTTATGGAAAAGGTATTTCACTTAGGATTATGTATTGACGATTTAAAAGGGGCTGAACTTGCTATTGTCCCTGGTGACCCAGATCGCGCTGCACGCATTTCTCAATTCCTAGACAACCCAACCTGCCTTGCTCAAACACGTGAGTTTCATGTTTATTTAGGCCAGTTAAATGGTCACTCTGTGGTGATTTGTTCAACCGGTATTGGCGGCCCTTCAACCTCTATTGCTGTAGAAGAGCTGGCACAGCTTGGCGTACGTACTTTCTTACGTATTGGTACTACTGGGGCAATTCAGCCACATATTAATGAAGGTGATATTTTAGTAAGCCAAGCCTCTGTGCGTTTAGATGGCGCAAGTCAACACTTTGCACCACTTAGCTACCCTGCGGTATCTGACTTTTTTGCAACTCAAGCTATGGTGCAAGCGTGTAAAAACCTAGATATCGACTTCCACATTGGTATTACAGCCTCAAGCGATACATTCTACCCAGGGCAAGAGCGTTACGATACGCATTCGGGTTATGTACCTAAGTCATTACAAGGTAGCTGTGAAGAGTGGCAAAACCTAGGTGTGATGAACTACGAAATGGAGTCTGCTACCTTATTTACCATGTGTGCAGCGCTAGGCCTTAAAGCGGCGTGTGTTGCCGGTGTATTGGTTAACCGTACTCGCCAAGAAATTCCAAATGTTGATCACGGTGAAATTGAGAAAAAATCTGTGGCTGTGGTTTTAGAAGCTGCAAAAGTACTATTAGGCTAATGCCTTTTTAGCGCTTTAATAAAACGCATAAAGCACAGCAATTGCTGTGCTTTATTGTTTTTAGCTTACCCTGAGCTCTGGTTACCTTAGCTTTGCGCTAATCACTTCTATTTCTGGCAAATTGCTAAAGCTTGCAAGTACCGCACGTGCTACTCCCCCTTGGTTTTCATGACCTTGGGTTTCTAACAGTGTAATTGCTTTAATCGTTTTATCGTTAAAGCTAAGACCCGCTAAAAACAATTGACTAAGCGCACTTTGTAGTGGCGAAAGGCTTGGGCTGTAAGCCGCGTTTTCTGCGTAACTGCCGTAAAAGTCACCATTATCAAAGGTGCTTATTTTAACTGCGCTAAAGTTGTTACTGTAAGGTACGTAGGCCATTAGCGCCATGGCTGCTAGTTTTTCATCAAGAGCTGTATCTGCAAATGTGTGTTGCTGCTGTTTTGGGTTAAACAGGCTAAAATCGTTGCCTAAATCAGTGGGGCCAAATGAATGCGGTAATAAATCAGCTAATTTAAAGTGCTGATCTGGTAGTAAAATATCAAACTCTTTTGCATCAGCCAGTTCGTTCATAAACTGCCTGCAATAACCACATGGGGCATCGCTAATTGCTATTTTTAGTATTTTTTTTGCGCCATTTAACCACGCATTGTTAATCGCCGACTGCTCTGCATGCACGACTAAACTAAGCGCTTGGTGATCAAACTCTACATTCGCACCAAAATAAAAATTTATATCACCTTGCTCATCAAGTGCTTTAACAATAGCTCCCACATGAAAATGAGAAACAGGAGCCACCGAAAATTCAGACGCTAAAGGCACTAAACCTTGTAATAACGCGTCATCAGATACATTAAGTTGCGCGCATAATTGGCTAATATCGTTAGGATGTAAAATACCGCGCTGGGCTTTTAATTGGCTGCGTAATGCTTGAGTTTGCGTAACGCTTAGTGAGATATGTGAATTTGTGAGTGCTGTGTCTTGTTGCACAGTAAAAGTTGCTGATGCCATAACATATTATAATTATTTAATGGCTAAGTAGTTTAAAAGGTTAGGCGCCTAAATGCCAGCAAAAAAAGGGAGCACACTGTGCTCCCCTATTTTTTAGTTAAAGTTGACTAACCAGTATTGCGCATACCTGCAGCTATACCTGTCATGGTGATCATTAATGCATTATCAATATCACCTTCACTCACTTTATCGCTTGAGCGCGAACGGCGCAGCAGCTCAACTTGCAGTACATTAAGCGGATCGGTGTACGGATTACGCAGCGCAATCGACTCTTTTATCCATGGTTGATCTGCCAATAAGCTATTTTGCGGGCTAAGCGATTGCACTAAGCTAATTGCTTCTTCTAGCTCTTTACGTAACGAGGTACCTAGTGGTTTGTACATATCTTCCACCAGCGCGTTATCGTAATGCTCACTTAACCAGCTATCGGCTTTACTAAATACCATTTCTAGCATTTCAAGACGTGCTCTGAAAAATGGCCATTGCAGGCTCATTTCGTGCAGTGTTTCTATGCCGTATTTATCAAGTGCCGCCTTTAAGCCTGTTAATGCGCCAAGCCATGCAGGTAACATTAAACGGTTTTGACTCCATGCAAAAATCCATGGAATAGCACGTAAGCTCTCCACCCCACCATTTGGATTACGTTTCGCAGGACGCGAGCCCAACGGTAATTTAGACAGCTCCAGCTCAGGCGTTGCCATTCTAAAGTAAGGAACAAAGTTTTCATCGTGGCGAACCACATTACGGTAGTGATCGCACGACTGCTCGCTTATCAACTTCATCACTTCACGCCATTCTTGCTTAGGCTCTGGCGGTGGTAATAAGTTACTTTGCAGTACAGCACCCGCGTAAATATTTAAACTTTGCAGTGCTACATCAGGTAAACCAAACTTAAAGCGGATCATTTCGCCTTGCTCAGTTACACGCAAGCCACCTTTTAATGAACCAGGCGGTTGTGAATGCAGTGCTTGTGCAGCAGGTGCACCACCGCGCCCTACCGTACCACCACGACCATGGAATAAAACAAGTTCAATGCCGCGCTCATCGGCAAGCTGCACTAGTTTATCCATTGCTTCGTACTGTGCCCAGCCTGCGGCCATCATGCCGGCATCTTTAGCTGAATCAGAATAACCAATCATGACATTTTGGGTATTTTTAATATGCCCGCGGTACCATACGTTATCAAGCAAAGTGGTAATTACATCACTACCAGCGTTTAAATCGTCAAGCGTTTCAAACAAAGGCGCTACTGGTAAATCAAACTGACAGCCACTTTCTTTTAAAAGCAGTTGTACAGCTAAAATGTCAGAGGCGGTACGCGCCATTGAAATAATATACAAGCCAAATGTTTTTTCATCTTGCTTAGCTATTACATCAAAGGTGTCGAGTACTTCTTGCACCTCTGGACTTGGTTGCCAGTTTTTAGGAATAAGCGGGCGGCGAGAATTAAGCTCGGTAAGCAAAAATGCTTGTTTGTCTTGCTCTTGCCATTGGTTGTAATCGCCTAAGCCTAGGTGGCGTGTAAGCTCAGAAAACACATCGCTGTGGCGGTCTGAATCTTGGCGTACATCAAGTTTTGCCAAACGCAGGCCAAAGCTATTTATACGGTGCAGTAAATCAAGTAATAAACCATCGGCGACAACTTTCATGTTGCACTTTAATAAAGAGCGATAGCACACCTCTACTGGGTGCTTGATTTGATTTATATCAGTGATTAAGTCTTCTGAATCGCTGCGCTTATTCTTAATTTTTGCACCTAAATGTACCACTGTTTCAGAGACTTGGTTTTTAAGCTTTTTAAGTACAGCGCGATAAGGTTCAAAGTCTTGTCCTGCCAGCTCAATTAGCTCATCGCTTGCATCTGACATGCTCAGCTCTGCGCTTAGCGTGTCAATATCACGGCTGTATAAATCAAGCGCCATCCAACGACCATGATCAAGTACTTGCTGTGTTACCTGTGCGGTCACAAATGGGTTACCGTCACGGTCTCCGCCCATCCAAGAGGTAAACTCAATGGGGCTATAATCAATTGGGAGCTCTAAACTTAAATGCTCTTTAACTTGATCTGAAAACTCACGTAAAAAGCGTGGCACAGCATGCCATAAGCTGTTTTCAATAACAGCGTATCCCCATTTAGCTTCATCAACTGGGCTTGGGCGAGAACGACGAATATCATCGGTGTGCCATGCTTGGCTGATAAGCTGAGCGATACGGTTTAAAATAGCTTCACGCTCTTGTGGTAAATTGTCTTTGCGCTCAAGCGAGGCTAAACAATCACTTAATTCTACGTGCTTATTAATAATGGTACGGCGCGTCACCTCGGTTGGGTGAGCGGTTAATACTAAGTTTATGTGGAGTTTTGAGAGTGTTTCGGCCAGATGATTACTATCTAATTGGCCTTCTTTTGCTTTTGCAGTTAACGTTTTTAATGTTTGAGTGAGAGGGTTTAGTTGGCAAAAACCAACATCATTAAAACGCGAAACAGTGTGAAACTGCTCTGCTACATTAGCTAAATTTAAAAAATGATTAAATGAACGGGCAACCGGTAAAAGCTCTTCATCACTAAGCGCATGTAGTACCTCAATTAGCGCTTGTCTGTCGTCTTCGTTACCACTGCGAGATGACTTTGATAAAGCACGAATTTCCTCTACTTTATCTAAAATCGCTTGGCCTTGGGCATCTTTAATAGTTTGTCCTAGTAGCTGCCCAAGTAAATTAACATTACCTCGCAAGGCGGCATATTGTTCACTCATTTCTCAGTCTCCTTTGTTTCATGGAATGCTATTAATATCATCATGAGCGCAGATTTAATAGATCCATTTGCAATGGTGAATCGTAATTAGCTATATGTAAATTATTAGAAAACGGCTTTTATGATCATTTTTTACGACGCCAGCTGCCCGCTTTGCAATACCGAAATGCAGCACCTTAAAGATGCTGATACTAAACATAAAATTGTTTTAGAAGACCTTAATAGCCACGATTTTAGCGCACGTTATCCAAGTGTTAATAAAAACAAGGCCATGGCTATATTGCATGCACAGTTACCAACTGGCGAGATAATTTACGGCTTAGATGTTACCTATCAAGCGTGGAAAACAGTAGGAAAATACCGCTGGTTGAAAATTTTTCGCTTGCCAATAATTCGCTACTTCGCTGATGCCGCCTATATGTTTTTTGCAAAACACAGACAAAAAATAAGCAGTTTGCTCATGCCAAACGCCTCCTGTTTAAACGGCCAATGCACTGTTAATACAAAGGACAAACAATGAAAACAATTGTTTTATTTGGTGCCAGCAGCGCAATAGCACAAGCTTATATTGAGCACCTACAAATAAATGCCCCCACAGTGCAAGTTATATGTGTTAGCTCAAAAAAGGCAGATACAAATAGTAATGTTGTTTACCTAAAGAGCGATTACACAGCGCAAAGCTTAGCCAAGGTTACAACTTACTTAAAAGAGCAAAATGCAGATATTCAACAAGTCGTTATGTTTAATGGCACTTTACACAACAAAACCCACATGCCAGAAAAAAAGCTAGAAGAGCTAAACGCAGACTATTTTAACGAATTATTTAATTCCAACACACTCACTCCCTTACTATGCTTACAAAGCATTTTACCGCTTTTAACACATAAAACGCAGTGCACTATAACGGCGCTCAGTGCGCGTGTGGGCAGTATTAACGATAATAAATTAGGCGGTTGGTATACATACCGCGCATCTAAATCGGCCTTAAACATGCTATTTAAAACCGCAGCGGTAGAATTGGCGCGCCGAGCTAAAAATACTAAACTGGTGTTATTTCATCCGGGCACTACCGATACAGCGCTTTCAAAACCATTTCAAAAAAACGTACCTGCGGATAAGCTTTTTAGCGCTGAATTTGTAGCTAAACAGCTTTTTACACTTACGTTTAATAACCCTCATTTAGAACTTAACGGTGAGCCCGCCTATTTAGATTGGCAAGGCGAAGCCATATCCTGGTAAGGACCTTTAATGCATTTTACTAAAGAGCGCATAAACGCACTTGAAAAACACACTCGTACTCATTTAATTAATTCACTTTCGGGTTTTAAAAGCGCCAACTTAATTGGCACGCAAGACAAGCAAGGCAATACAAATGTAGCTATTGTTAGCTCGGTTATTCATTTAGGGGGTCACCCGCCATTGGTTGGCATGATAATGCGTCCTAATAGCGTGCCTCGCCATACGTTTGAAAACATCATAGAAACCGGCTGTTACACCATTAACCAAGTTAATAAGGCCATATATAAGCAAGCTCATCAAACATCAGCTCGCTACGATAAAGGCGAGTCAGAGTTTGACGCGACAGGTTTAACGCCAGAATACCTAAATGAATTTACAGCCCCGTTTGTGCAAGAGTCGCGATTAAAATACTCTGTAAAATACGTTGAGCACCAACACTTAGCCGTTAATGGCACCGAGCTGGTTATAGGTGAAATTACCGATGTGTATTTAGATGAAGCTGCGCTGCAAAGTGATGGCTTTTTAGATTTACAAGCCATTGAAACAGTGGCTGTAACAGGGCTTGATAGCTACCACACTAGCAATAAATTATCGCGTTTACCTTACGCTAAAAAACCTTAGCATGAATGTTGTCGCATAATATTGAATTATGCTTTTACATTAAACACAATGCCTAACACCAATCTGCTTATTGGGCCTTTTTAACATTTTAGTGAAATTTAATATGTTAAATTGCTCAAGAATTTATGCAGCTTGGTATTGAAACCAAGGAGACTTTTATGGCCACACTAGGCGTTGGTACACACACAAGCGAGCAAGCATTAGCGGGATTAAGCAATATGACCGCCAATGTAACCCCTATTCAAGCAGATGAATATTTACAGCGCATTGCAAAAGCACAAGCTTATATGCAAGCAAATAATATAGATGCAATTTATTTAAATGCAGGTACAAACCTTACTTATTTTACAGGTATGAAATGGTATGCAAGTGAGCGCATGGTTGGTGCCATTTTACCCGCTATAGGCGATGTACAATACATAGCCCCTTATTTTGAAATTGGCACCCTAAACGGCTTTAAAGTGATTGAAGGCCCCATTCATGGATGGCAAGAACACGAAAGTCCATATGCGTTATTTGTAAGTGTACTCAAGCAGCTCAACATTAATGACAATGCCACAATAGGCATTGATGAAAGTGCACAGTTTTTTATATTCGACGGTATAAACAAAGCGCAAAAAGGCCTAAATATAGTTAATGCACAGAGCGTTACTGCACATTGCCGCATGCATAAGTCGGTAAACGAATTAGCGCTCATGCAATGCGCAATGGATATGACTTTAGCTGTACATCAAGCAACTGCAAGCATGCTTTACGAAGGTATTACCACCACAGAGGTAGAAGCCTTCATTAAAAAAGCGCATCAAAAAGTAGGCGCCCCCGGTAACTATTTTTGTATTGTTTTATTTGGTGTGGCGACCTCATTTCCACATGGCGTTAAAGATGCGCAAGTGCTTAAAAAAGGCGATATGGTATTAATAGATACCGGTTGCAAAGTGCATGATTACCTTTCAGATATAACCCGCACCTATGTATTTGGTGAGCCAACAGTGCGCCAGCGCATGTTTTGGGATCATGAAAAAGCAGCGCAACTCGCCGCCTTTAGTGCTGCAAAAATTGGCGCTACGTGTGAAGCAGTTGATGCCGGCGCTCGTCACTATTTAGCGGCTCAAGGATTGGGGCCACAGTACCAAACACCGGGCTGCCCGCATCGTACGGGCCATGGTATTGGCTTAGACATTCACGAATGGCCTTATTTAGTCGGTGGAGACAAAACCCCACTTGCACCTGGCATGTGTTTTAGTAACGAGCCAATGCTAGTTATACCTGATGAATTTGGTGTACGTTTAGAAGATCACTTTTATATGACCGACAACGGCCCACATTGGTTTACACAACCAAGTTACAGTATTGACGACCCGTTTGGGCTTAACGCTTAAACCCTTTATAAAGAGCAGCAATTAGCTGCTCTTTTTAGTTTGAGGATTGATAATGCATACTTCATCCCAATATCCTCTGTTATACCAAAGCAATCCGCAAAAGGATGAATATGAAAAACTTTAAAATTGATATCGTGTCAGACGTAATGTGCCCATGGTGCGTAATAGGTTATAAAAACCTAGAAACAGCGCTTGGCCAACTTAAAGACGAGATGAGTGCAGATATTACATGGCATCCTTTTGAGCTAAACCCTGACATGCCGCTTGAAGGTCAAAATTTAAACGAGCACCTAATGCAAAAGTACAACCTGACTGAAGAGCAAGGCGATGAAAATCGTAAAAACATGTTCGAAGCAGGCCAGCGTGCTGGGTTTACCTTTAATTTTAATAGTGAGCGCATCATGATCAACAGCTTTGATTTACACCGCCTACTTACTTGGGCGCGTGAAGAAGATAAGCAAACCGAATTAAAGCTTGCCATGTTTGAAGCACACTTCACCGATTTAAAATACTTAAATCAAGAAGAGGCACTGCTTGATGTAGTCGCAAGTGTTGGCCTTGATAAAGAACAGGCGCGTAGTATTTTACACTCAGATAAATACGTTCAAACAGTACGCCAAGAGCAAGACCGCTTTAAGCAAATGGGTATTACTTCAGTTCCTACATTTATTATCAACGATAAATATGCAATTAGTGGCGGACAACCAAGCGATTCATTTATTCAAGCACTTAAGCAAATTAGTGAAGAAGAAGCCAAGCAAGACGCTTAGCAAGTAAGCTGCTGTTTAACATATATAAGGCTGCGCAATGCAGTCTTATATGATTATTAAGGGTGCAGTGTAACTTTACTGCCTACGTGAGCCGATATTTCTATAAGCTTTTAACAAAAACCCTCTGCTACTCAAGCCTTACCCTCTGCACTTTTATAAAAGTGCTGGCACTATACGTGCATTGTCTATTTTGTGTTCTTAATGAGTGTGCTGCGCGCTATTTTATTTCAAATGCCACGTAAATATTACAAGGTGCTATTAACTTCTTTCATACCGCCATTCACTCTCACTCTTACTTAAGGGCTAACAAGTAACTAATTACGCATAAGGAGCAAGCATGGCTAAGTCAGCAACATTATATAGAATGGCAACCGATGAACATATATGTCCGTTTGGACTCAAATCAAAAGATTTACTTAAGCGAAAGGGCTATAAGGTAGATGATAAGCCGCTGACTTCGCGCGAAGAAACCGATGCATTTCAACAAAAGCACAATGTTGATACCACACCACAAACTTTTATCGATAACGAACGCATTGGCGGGTATGACGACCTGCGCGCTTACTTTAATAAATCGGAGCCTGGCCAACAAGGTACTACTTATACGCCCGTAACGGCCATTTTTGCGGTTACCTTATTGCTTGCCTTTGCATTTAGCTACTCGACTGGCTTTGCACTTTTTTCTATACATACAGTTATGCTGTTTGTCGCGTTAACAATGGGCGTACTGGCTATTCAAAAATTACGCGACTTATACAGCTTTAGTAATTCTTTTATAACCTATGATTTATTTGCGATGAAAGTAGTGAGATATGCTTATGTGTATCCATTTTTAGAAGCATTTGTAAGTATTGGCATGATTGCAGGGCTTTCAGCTTATATTGTTGCACCAATTTCTTTATTTATTGGGGGTGTTGGTGCCGTGTCGGTGATTAAGGCTGTTTACATAGACAAACGAGAGCTTAAATGTGCCTGTGTTGGCGGAGATAGTAATGTACCGCTGGGGTTTGTCTCTCTGACCGAAAACCTGTTTATGATTGCTGCGGGTATCTGGATGTTTATTAAATAAAAAAACTGAATACTAAACAGGCTGCAGTGTGCAGCCTTTTTACTATTTGTCAGCGAGCTTATTAAGTACGATAAAGCACTTTAATTACATGCCAGCCAAATTTAGTTTTAACTAAATGTGGCTCTAAAATAGCGCCATTAAAGGCTATTTTGTCAAACTGTGGAACCATTTGCCCACGTCTAAACTCACCTAAGTCACCGCCTTTTTTACCTGATGGGCACGACGAGTATTTTTTAGCTAAGGTTTGAAACTTGGCACCTTTACCTAATTGCTTAATAATGTCTTCTGCTATTTCTTTGTGTTTAACCAATATGTGGAGTGCGTGCGCTGTACTTGCCATTTCAAAGCCCTGATAATTTAAAACGCGGCGATTTTAGCACAGCCACTTAAACCTAGCATCTACTTATACTGCAATGCGTGAACGACTAGTTTATAAATAATGTTTTGCATCTTCTGGATTGGGTATTCTGCAATACTGATATTTTCCAAATAAGGTATATCGGTTTAAAGCAATTTTATTGTACAGCCAGTTATTAAAGGTGTTAGGTAAAATACTAAATACAGTGGCGAGTTTATAGGGGTAACCTAGCTGCTTTACTACTTCAAAAAAAGCATGACTTTGCGTGTACGCTTTGCCGTTTTGTAGGTAAACCATTGAGGCGTATTGTGTGGTTGAAAAACCAAAATGAGTTAATAGCAGTGCACCTTTTGGGGATTGCACGCTGCACAGTTTAAAAATGCTAATAATAAAATTACACCACGCACTACATAATTTGCACTGTGCATCGAATAATATAATTTTTTGATTACGCATTAATGTAGCCGCATCATCACTCATTTTATACCCCTTAAGCAGTTACTGCTGAACCGGCTTTTTTTGTAACTTACGCTGCAATGTGCGCCTATGCATATTGAGTTGCCGCGCAGTGGCCGACACATTACCGTTATTACTATGTAGCACTTGCTGAATATGCTCCCACTCTAAACGCTCTGGTGACATAACTGGTGTGGCAACATCACTGACATTTTGTGTATTTAAATCTGCGTTTAGGGCCTTTAATAGCGTGGCCATATCAACGGGTTTAGTAAGGTAGTCGTTAGCGCCTAAACGCATGGCCTCTACAGCGGTGGCTATGCTTGCAAACCCTGTTAGTAATACAATATACGCCTGCGGTAATAAGCTGCGAAGTGGCTTAATTAAGGCAAGGCCGTTATCGTCACCTAGTTTCATATCGAGCAAAATAAAATCTGGTAAGTGTTTATGTGCACTGAGTAATGCATCACTTTGGTTATGCGCAACTTCACAACTAAAGCCTTGTTTTGTTAAACGCCGAGCTAGTGTACTGGCTAGGTTTATATCGTCTTCAATTATAAGTAATTTCATGTAAGTGGTTGCTCATTATTTGTTATGGCTAATTTTACTTTAGCCACTGCCCCGCCACCAGCATGATTATACAAAGTTAACGAGCCATTTAGTCGCTCAAACGTCACATTAGAAAGTAAAACCGCAAGCCCCATACCTTGGCTGCTAGGCATAAGTTGCCCGCCAAGCTCTGTTAATTGTGATTGGCTAAAACCGCTACCAAAATCACGAATTAGCAAATATATACTTTCACTGTGTTGATTATCTTGCTGCCAGCTTAGCTCTAACTGGGTTTGGTTATTTTTTTGATTAGCAATGCATGCATTTTGTAGCAAATTGAGAATAGCAGGCAATAGCATTGCATCACTTTTTAAGGTGACTGCTATTGGCTCACTTAACCAATTAATGTGCTGATCAGGGTATTGCAGTAATAATGTATCGGTGATCTGCTTTTGTAGCTGGTTTACTGTAATGTGCTCGGTGGTATTTTTATTACGAAGCTGAGCAGAGAGCTTTCTAAAGTCATTTAATTGCCTAGCACATTGCTTGAGCGGTGTTTGCATTTGCACCACGACAGGGTTATTTGGCTGCTCTTCTAAAAGCTCTTCAAATAGTAATTGTAAGTTAGCGATAGGACTAGCTAGTTGATGGGTTATTTGCGCAGCTGCGCCATCTAGGGTTACCAGTTGCTCGTTGCGCAATTGCTTCTCCCGGGCTTTAGCTATTGTGCGCTCTCGCTCCTTTAATGCTCGGCTCATAGCACCAATAACCAAAGCGATAACGCTTGCACTTAAAACAAAATTCACCCACATGCCTATAAAATGCCCGCTCATATTCATTTGATGCATACTGTGATCGGGCATCCTAATGAGTAAAAAGCTATAAGCGGCAATTGCCAGTACGGCGATATAAGCGAGTCCTTTTTCACGAAGGGTGACCGCTGCAATCATGATAGGTAGCAATAATAGCGATACAAACGCATTGGTTGCGCCGCCACTTAATGAGAGCAAAATAGTTAAAAACAGGACATCCGCAGTGAGCTGCATTAACATCCCTATAGGGCGCGCTTGGCTAACATTTCGATAGGCGAATACGCTTACTAATTGAAATATCGCCTCTATGGCTATTACCACTAATAAAGGGAGTAACGCTATTTGGTGTTCTAATAAAAAATACACGCTTAGTACAGCAATTAACTGCACAGCAATAGCAGCACTTCGCAGCATTAAAAGGCGGCTAATGGTCGGGTCGGTTTGCATAAACAAGGTGTGATGTACCTATAAAATTTAATACGTTAAAAAAGTTAATCTTCATCCATTGATATAGTAAACAGCGCGCACGGCGTTCCTTGATGAAACACCATTTTCCATTGTTCATTACTTTTACGCCAAAGCGACATACGTAAGGAGTAATTAAACTCACTTCGGGCTGAGCGCCTATAAGCCGCTTGGTAACTAATTTGCGCGACATCATCGCTAAGCATTCGCCCTTTAAAGTGCTGATTATAAAACTGCGGAACAACCTCGGTAGGTAAACGTGTGAGTACGTGCTGCTTATCAAATACGGTGCCATTAGCTGCAATTTCAATAAACTCATCATCAAGTAAGGCATTTAATGCATGGCTTGATTGACGAACATCGGGGTCGAGCAACTGTCGTTCGGCCTCTATCAAGTGATTAAACAACGACACTTTTATTTTATTGCTCATGGGCTTCCTTATTATGTATGCAATTGCCACGTGTTTGTGTGTTTATACGTTAAACGGGCAGTAATTAATAATATCGGCTTACTTTAATTCACTCAAGCTAACACTTTAACGCAGTGCCATAAACGCAAGCCACTTACGTTTAAGTGAAGCTGCAAAATCATGCACTATTCAATTATATGCTGTTTAACACATCGCTACGTATAGTTTTAATACTTGCTTACTCTTTAAACAAGCTTTACGTCAAATTGCCCACAATTACTATTATTTACGAGACAAAACAGGTTAATAACTTCTCTTAAAGGGCAATTTTTGATATAACTCACCCATTAGCAATACACGTCAGACCACCTTTTTAAGAGAACACACTATGGCCTACGCACATATTACTGGTTGGGGTAAATGCATTCCACCAGCAAGCATTAGCAACGATGAAATTAGCGAAATAGTTGATACCAACGATGAGTGGATCACCACACGTACTGGTATTAAATCTCGTAGGGTTAGCCATGTTAGCACCGCAGAACTTGCAACCGTTGCCGCAAAGCACGCCATCGATTGTGCAGGGATTGACGCAAAAGATATCGATTTAGTTATTTTAGCGACTTGTACCCCTTCTACTGTGGTGGCCAATACCGCCTCTTTAATACAAAAAAACATTGGTGCGACCGGCGCTGCAGCTATGGATACCAATGCTGCGTGTTCTGGTTTTTTATATGCTCTTCAGGCAGCTACCGCTCAAATTCAGGCGGGTATGATTAAAAAGGCCGTGGTTATTGCTGCAGAGCGCATGACCTGGTATGTAAACTGGGCACGCCGTGACAGCGCTGTATTATTTGGTGATGGCGCAGGCGCAGTAGTACTAGAAGCCGCAGACACACCAGCAGGCCTGCTAGGTACTAAAACCGGTTGCGACAGCGAAGACAGAGATATTTTGCATATCACCAACTTTGGTAGTGATTTAAATAAATATGAGCCAATTGGCCCATCAGACTTATTATTTGAAGGCCGTGAAATTTTCAAACGTGCCGTTAAAGGTATGAGCGAAGCGTGTGATGATGTATTAACGCAAGCCAACCTAAGCCTTGATGACATTAACGTATTAGTGCCACACCAAGCTAACTTACGTATTATTCAAGCAATTCAGCATCGTTTAAAAGTGCCGGATGAAAAAGTAATGGTAAACATTGCTGACTACGGTAATACCTCAGCCGCCACAATTGCAATTGCGTTATGTGAAGCCGTAGAGCAAGGCTTAATTAAGCCGCATTCAAATATTATGTCGGCAGCGTTTGGCGCAGGTTTAACGTGGGCAGCAAGCTATATAAAATGGGGCGAGCGTGTAACGCCGATTAAAGTAAGTGATGCAACTTTGCCACCGTGTGAGCTAACAGGCCTTGAGCTTGTAGCCCCCGCAGTTAAAGCCTGCAAAGACGCTGAGCCTAGCTAAACGTTTTTAAGCACATAAAAATTAAACGCACTTTTTAGTGCGTTTTTGTTTTTTAGAAGAACAAACTCATGGAGCTAATTACATGGATCTATCTACATGGAACTATTAGGGATTCATCATGCTGCTATTATTTGCAGTGACTACGCCCGCTCTAAGCACTTTTATAGTAACGTACTTAAACTTAAAGTTATTAACGAGCATTTTAGGGCCGCGCGTAATTCGTATAAATTAGATTTAGCGATGCCTGATGGCAGCCAAATAGAGTTATTTTCGTTTGATGGAGCACCTGCAAGACCAAGCTACCCAGAAGCGCAAGGCTTAAGGCATTTAGCATTTAAAGTTAAAAACGTTGCCCAAGCAAAGCAGTATTTAGAGTCACAAAATATAACTGTGGAAGAGATAAGAGTGGATGAAATAACCGGCAAAAAATTCACCTTTTTTGCCGATCCAGATAACTTACCGCTTGAGTTATACGAGGTATAACCCTCGTATAACAAGGTTTATTTAAAACGGCTTTGCAAGTAATTAAATACCGCACGAATACCTAACGCTTCGCCGCCGGTTGGGCGCCCAGGTAAAGCACGTAAATTCCACGCCATTACATCAAAATGTACCCAGGGTGTGCTTGGCTCTACAAACTCTTTTAAATAAAGCGCCGCGGTAATTGCACCACCAAATGGTGTGCTGGCACAGTTTGCCATATCAGCTACATCGCTCTTTAAAAAGCTTTTGTACTGATCAAATAAAGGCAATTGCCATACAGGGTCGCTTACATCCATACCGGCATCAATAATACCATTTGCTACATCGCGCTCTGTTGAGAAAAAGCCCGGTAGCTCAGTACCTAAAGCAACACGACAAGCACCGGTAAGGGTCGCAAAGTCAATAATTAGCTCAGGGTTATCGTTTTGTGCCTCGCTAAGCGCATCACACAATACTAAACGCCCTTCTGCATCGGTATTGTCTATTTCAACCATAATGCCTTTACGCGTTTTAATTACATCACCTGGGCGAAATGCATTTCGCGATACCGCATTTTCAACCGCAGGCACTAAAACGCGCAGTCTAATTGGTAAATTAGCCGCCATAATTAGCTGTGCTAAAGCAATAACGTGCGCTGCCCCGCCCATGTCTTTTTTCATGTTACGCATGCCCGAGCTTGGTTTTAAATCAAGCCCGCCAGAGTCAAAACATACCCCTTTACCAACTAAGGTAATAAGTGGTGCGTTTTCATCGCCCCATTTTAAATCAAGTAAACGCGGTTTGTTTTCGCTCGCGCGCCCGACCATGTGTATTGTTGGGTAATTTTGCTCAAGTAGCTCATCGCCAATCCACTGGGTAAATTCACCGTTGTAATTATTGGCTAAATCTTCCATTACTTGCGATAAATGCTGCGGCATCATATCTACCGCAGGTGTGTTTACTAAATCACGCGCTAAATAAATGGCATCGGCTTGTTGCTTAATACGCTGATACAGCGCTTCATCGGCAATGGCTAATTGTGCTTTGGCCGTTGGTTTTTCTTTATATTCACTAAATTCATAGCCGCCTAACACAAAACCAAGCGCGACTTGCTCTGTAAAGGCATCATCGCCTTGAATTTGATACGTGCCCAAGGGTAATTTATTGGCAAGCTCGCCTGCGGCCCAAAAATCATTTTGGCTTTGTAATAAACAATAAACGTGGCTTAGCTCACCGGTTTGCGCGTCAGGCACAAGCGCTAAACCTTGCTTTTCAAAGCCGCTATTTGTTAACCATGTTTGGATAAAAGCCGGTTGTTGTGATTGCCAGTCAGTTAACTCGTTTTTAAGAATAAAAGATAAAGGAATACCAGAAGAAGTATGACGAAGTAATGCACTCATTGAAAAGCTCATATAATAAAAAATGGTAGCTCAAAGCATACCAATAAGACCGGCTAAAAGGTATAGCTAATTTTAGCCAGATTTATTCTTTATTTGGCGCTTTAGTGTGTTGTTTTAAATCCTCTTTAACTATTTCAGCGTCTAGCTCTTTAACTGGTTTATTAATGTTAAACGAGCTAGGCAATACATCTACACCTACCATCCTGCCTAGCTTTACAACCAATGGAATAGTAATAGGGGCAAACGGCAGTACGGCAAATACACCTAAGCCAAGCCCTTTTAAAATATCTACAAATTGCTCATTAGCACGCTTTAACTCTTCTTTGCTGGTTTGCCCCTGCGTGTAACGCCTATAAATGGTGAGCATTTCTATGGTTTCTTGCCTTTCTTGCGCAAGAGCAATTTTTAGCGCCACCATTGCACGACGAAAGCGAAGCTGTTGGCGCTTTTTACTAATTTTAACTACCCGCCAAGGCGCACGGTGAATAACTTTATATAATCGCATACCCTTTATTTTCACACATAAAGGGTTTTACACAAGAATAATTTACTTAATACGCCCTATACTTTACTCTTTTGCACCATAACAGTGCTCACAAGCTCATTTTTATGCAAAACAAACAAATAATAGTACTCCTCAAACCCCAAAAACCACAGCCTGATGAATGCTGCGGCGGAGGTAGCTGTAGCCCTTGCGTGTGGGACGAATACAGACAAAAATATCGTGACTGGCAAGCGCAAAACACACCACCTGCCTCACCAAAAGAAACAAATTGATAACATCCACCCACCCACTTCGCGCATTAAATCTTCGAAAAAGCGTTAAAATCGCACTTTATTAGTTCAAATTAGTTACATACTGCACCATTGTTGCAAATATATTTTATTTTGAACTTTTTGTTATTAAAGAGTTAATTATTAATTGCCCTGAAAGTTTTTTATGTATAGGCTGTACATAGGACTTCACATGAGGTGGGCTTTTAGCTTTAAGAAGTTGAGTAGGTTGACTCTTTATCCCCATGTGAATACGTCCAAAATTATAAATAAGTAATGTTAATTACTGCATTACGTACAAAATATATTCTAACTGGGGAAAATTAGAAT
The DNA here is from genome assembly GCF_005886415.1 of Pseudoalteromonas sp. S327. Classification (NCBI taxonomy): domain Bacteria; kingdom Pseudomonadati; phylum Pseudomonadota; class Gammaproteobacteria; order Alteromonadales; family Pseudoalteromonadaceae; genus Pseudoalteromonas; species Pseudoalteromonas sp. S327. The sequence goes on from NZ_PNDP01000012.1 coordinate 91,402, forward strand.
GAAACTTAAAAGCAATGCGCTAAATCAAGCAATTAAATTTGCATTAGCAACAACAACCACCGCAGGTTTGTTTATTTCAGGTTCTGCTGTTGCAGCAGAAGAAAGTGAAACTAAAGTTAATAAAAACGTTGAAAAAATTGCCGTAGTGGGTACTCGCTCAGCGCCACGCTCTATTGGTGATTCACCGGTTCCTATTGATATTATTGGCGGTGAAGAGCTAGAAAAGTCTGGTAACACAGACATGCTAGAGCTACTTAAAGGCTCTGTTCCTTCTTTTAATGTTCACCAAAACCCAATCAGTGATGCTGCATCACTAGTACGCCCAGCTAACTTACGTGGCTTACCTTCAGACAGCACATTAATTCTTTTAAACGGTAAACGCCGTCACCGTGCTTCTGTTATTGCATTTTTAGGTGGTGGTATTAACGATGGTGCACAAGGCGCTGATATTTCAGTTATTCCTAGCATTGCACTTAAGCAAGTAGAAGTACTACGTGATGGTGCAGCAGCACAATACGGCTCAGATGCAATCGCAGGTGTAATGAACTTCCAACTTAAAGATGCCTCTGAAGGCGGTAAATTTGAAGTACGCCATGGTCAATACTACGAAGGCGACGGTGATACAACACAGATATCGGGTAACGTAGGCTTACCATTTACCGACAACGGCTTTGCTAACTTAAGTTTTCAATATAAAACAGCAGATGCAACAAGTCGCTCAGAGCAACGCCCTGATGCAGCCGCACTTTCTGCTGCAGGTGTACCAGAAGTGTCTTCGCTTGCGCAAGTTTGGGGTGCTCCAGAGGTTGATGACGACATTTCAATTTTTGGTAACTTTGGTTTAGAACTAACAAACGACTCAGAATTTTATATGTTTGGTAACTACTCTGAGCGAGACGTACGTGGTGGTTTTTACTACCGTAACCCGCATACTCGCCCAGGTGTATACTCAAACGATGGCGGTGAAACACTGCTTGTTGCCGATTTAACAGAAGACATGAGCGGTAACTGTCCTACTATCGCAATTGATGACAACGTACTAGATAACCCAGACTACATTAGCGGTGTTGCTAATAATCCTGATTGTTTTGCATTTAACGAAACCATTCCTGGCGGTTTTACACCTAACTTTGGTGGTAACATTACCGATACCTCTTTAACTATTGGTACAAAGGGTATGTTTACAGGTGGTTTCCTTAAAGATGCATATTACGATTTAAGTGGTACGGTGGGTTTAAACGAATCTCGCTACTTTATTTACGACACGGTTAATGCGTCGTTAGGTGCAGACAGCCCACGCGATTTTAGCCCAGGTAAATATGAGCAACTAGAGAAAAACTTTAACTTTGACCTTTCTAAAGGCTTTGATTTTGACCTAGCGTACGATGTAAATATTGCCGGTGGTTTAGAATGGCACGAAGAAACATTTACTGTAATTTCGGGTGATGAAGCATCATTCACTGCAGGTCCTTTAACTGAGCAAGGTTTTGGTATTGGCTCTAATGGTTTCCCTGGTTTCAAACCTTCTGATGCAGGCGAATATACACGCCGTAACTACGCAGCTTATGTAGATATTGAAGCACCATTTACAGAAGAATTCTTAATGGGCCTTGCGGTACGTTTTGAAGATTACGACAGCTTTGGTACAACAACAAACTACAAAGTAATGGCGCAGTACCACGTAACTGAAGATCTAAATATTCGTGGCTCAGTAAGCACAGGTTTCCGTGCTCCAACAGTTGGCCAAGCGAACGTTAGTAACGTACAAACAAACTTAAGTGATGGTGTATTACAAGATTCAGCACTTTTACCACCAACAAACCCAATTGCAGTGCAATTAGGTGGTACAGAGCTTGAGCCAGAAGAATCGCAAAGTTACACACTAGGTGCGGTTTACACTATTGGTGATTTATTTGTAACACTTGATTACTACAACATTGAAGTTGATGACCGTATCAGCCAATCTGAAAAAATTGTACTTAGCCAAAATGATAAAGACACGTTAGAAGCAGCAGGCGTACCAAATGCACAAAGCTATGCGCAAGTAAGCTTTTTCACAAATGACTTTGATACAACAACACAAGGTATTGACTTAGTTGCTAACTACACAGCTGACATGCTAGGCGGAAGCTCTACATTTAGCCTTGCTTACAACTGGAATGAAACAGAGGTAACTAAGTTCAGCGACATTACCGGTGAGTTTAAAGTTAAGCGTTTAGAAGAAGATTTACCTAACCACCGTGCAACGCTTACTTGGGCACAACAGTGGGAATCTTTTTCAATGTTTACCCGTGCTAATTACTACGGCGAATACCAAGGTGTTCACGTAGATTACGATGCAACAGCAAAAACAGCTGATGCAGCAGTAACTATTGACGCTGAAATAACGTACTTCTTAAATGAGTCTATTAGCTTCTCGGTAGGTGCACAAAACATCTTTGACCAAGACGCTGAAAAACTTGATTTTGAAGACCGTACGGGTATCCCTAACAATAACTGGGGTGGCCAATACTACGAAACGTCTCCATACGGTATTAACGGTGGCTTCTACTACGCGAAAGCAACCTATACTTTCTAATATTTTTTCATGATAAACCAAGGCGAAATGTTAAGACATTTCGCCTTTTTTATTTTATATTAATTAAAAAACAATAATGCCTCATCATGCTAATTAAAAAAGCCAATCAATTATTACAAGAAAATAAACTCAAAGAAGCCGAGTTTCATTTTAAAGCAATTTTAAATAGTAACCCGCAAAGCGGCGAAGCATTATTTGGTTTAGGCAGGATAGCACTTAGGTTAGAGCGCTATGATGCTGCGGTATACTTATTACAAAAAGCATGCGAACGTTTACCCCATATGCTTGAGCCACTGCACGCCCTTGCCGATGCATTTAACGGCGTTAATTCCCCTAATGATGCGCTTAAAGTACTCGAATATGCTAAAAGCCTTGCAAGCCATAACCCAGAGCCTCATTATTATTTAGCTCAGCATTATTTAAGCTACGGCGAATTAGACAAAGCACACACCACATTTGCGCATGCACTAAGCATGGGGCTTTACCCCGTAACTGCCTATATTTTATTTGAACTAGTACAATTAGGCCGTTTCAATAAAGAACATAATTATGTGAGCAACCTGCACCACTTTTTAACGCAAACGAATAACGTGCGTTTAAAAATGGTGTGTTACTACGCGTTAGGTAAAAGCTACGACAAATTAGAAGATACAGAGCAAGCATTTAACTACTATGTGCTTGCCAACAAACTTCAAAAAAAGCTTTCTCACTTTAAAACCAGTGATTTAGTGCCTTTTTATGAAACAATTATAACGCATAATACACAACAGCTAATTGCATCTGCCGATCACACTTTTACCGGCAATATTACGCCTGTGTTTATTATTGGCATGCCCCGCAGCGGCTCAACCTTACTTGAGCAAATAATGGCCAGCCACTCACAGTTTGCCACATTAGGTGAAAACACCAGTATTGCTAACCAAGTGGTGGCATTTATAGAGCAGCAAACGCAAACCCCTTACCCGCAATGCTTAAGCGCACTTAGTAACGATTTAATCGTAAAAGCTCGCAATATTTATATTGAAGAATTAAAAAAAGCACAGCCTGTACGCCCTTTCATTATTAATAAGCTACCGAGTAACTATCAGTCTATTGGCTTAATTTACTTGCTGTTCCCTAATGCTAAATTTATTAATTTAAGTAGGGATTTTAACGCCACTGCTTTTTCGGTATTCAGTAACTACTTTGCCGAAAATGAGCCGTACTTTTGTGATTTAAAAGAATTTAAACTTTACCATGCGCTGTATGCAAAATTAATGGATCATTGGCGCAGTCTGCCCTCATTACCGCTATACGATATTCATTATGAGCAAATAGTTGCCGAGCCTGAGTCGCAGCTAAGTGCTTTATTTTCGTTTTTAGGGTGTGAGTATGAACCGCAATGCTTAGCATTTTATAAGCGTAAGGCTGCTGTTAGCACATTAAGCAAACAAGCCATTAGGCAGCCAATTAATACACAGGCACTCGCGCATTGGGAGCGCTATAAAACACCGTTTTTAAAACAATTTGAATGAGCCTAATTGCCTAACTGTGTTCGTTAAACCAGCTTACAACATCTTTAAATTGCTCATCCCGTGCCTGAGGGTGAGTAAGCATATTAATATGATCGTAATCCACACTATGACCATGGCGCTTGCCATAAATTTTAAGGGTTTGTTTTCCAGGTCCGGACTCTGCCATAAACTTTTTAATATCAATAGGCTGCGCAAGAGCCTTATCGTTTACAGCGCCAATATGTAGTGTAGGAGGCACCTGCACTTTAGCTAAGGCTTTTGCATAGTCAAAACCATCATCGCTATCTATCCATGGCCTTTTTTTAGCCCACTGCATGCTTTGATAATGCGACTTTTGCGATTCGTTATCGCTGCCCCACTTATAGCCTTTTGCGTTTAAGTACCCCTGTTTTTTAGCCAATATGGGCGCCATAAAGTACCAAATTATATTTGCTTGTAGTAACTTTTTAGGGTGATTATTAAACAAAGAGCGTTTAGAGCCAAAATAAGCACACGCTTTAACCTCTTTTAAATACTCAGGAAAACGTGCAAAAACGCTATTCATTAAAACGCCCCCCCAAGAGTGAGCAACCCAATAGTCTGGCTTTTTACCCTCAAATTGTTCAATGTAATTAATAAAGGCGGGGATATCTTCTACTATTGCCTCTGTTTGACCATATTTAGCCTGCGACGAAATAAGCGGCTTGCTCTCTCCGCGCCCGCGCAGGTCTGCTACATAACAGCAATAGCCTTGCTCAGCCAAATAAGGGCCTAGCCCTTTATTGCTATGAGTATAAAAAATTTTGCCATTTTCTACTGCGCCGTGCATAAAAAACACCACGGGGCCCGCTTGCTTGTCGTTTGCTATACGGCGTAAATGTAGTGTTTGCTGATTGCCTAGTTGAACAAAATGGGAGTGCTGTGTAATTGCCACAAATTTTCCTTTATTATCTTTAGCCACTCATCCTACCAGTACCACTGTTAATTCTAAAGTAAATGGTTGCACTTTTTAGTGGGGCATTTGATACAATTGCGCCATTATTTAATTGCTAAATTAATGCTATGAAATCAAAACAAGTCTCTAACAAGCTCCACCCACGCAACCAACATTTACATGGCTACGATCTAGACATGCTATGCGATAAGCACGATGCGTTAACCCCTTTCATCATCGTCACCCCTGCGGGGAGTAAAAGCATTGACTTTACCAATAACACAGCAGTAAAAACGCTTAATCAAGCGCTTTTAAAAGCGCATTATAAAATAGATTTTTGGGATATTCCTGAGCATAACCTATGCCCTCCTATTCCTGGTCGCGTTGATTACATTCATTACTTGGCAGACTTATTAAGCGACGACAACCAACAAAATATTCCAACTGGCAGGCAAATTAAGGTGCTCGATATTGGCACAGGGGCCAATTTGGTCTACCCATTAACAGGTAATCATGAATACAACTGGCACTTTACTGGTAGCGACATCGATGCAAATTCAATAAAAATAGCGAAGCAAATCGCCCAATTTAATGGTTTAAAAATAACCCTTAAACACCAAAAAAACGCATCATCTATTTTTGAAAACATTATAAATCAAAAAGATTTATTTCATTTAACCCTGTGTAACCCCCCATTTCACGCAAGCGCAGAAGAGGCCAATAAAGGGTCGCAGCGCAAATGGAAAAACTTAGGGAAATCGCCTAAAAACACCCTTAATTTTGGCGGGCAAAATAATGAACTATGGTGCGAAGGCGGCGAAGCACAGTTTATTAGCAATATGATTGCTCAAAGTGAGCAATTTGCAGAGCAAGTAATATGGTTTACCTCCTTGGTTTCAAAAAAAGAAACGCTTAAAGTGTTAGAAAATAAATTAAGCACCCTCCCTATTGCCGAATATAAAATTATAGACATGGCACAAGGACAAAAAGTAAGTCGCTTTATTGCCTGGAGTTATTTTGATAAAGCCACCCGTGAACAAATTTTTGAAGAGCTTGTTTAAACCCATAAAAAACAAAAAAGCCTGTAGTACTTAATAAAGGAATAACCACCATGATAGATTTTCGCTCAGACACGGTTACTAAACCCTCAAAAGCCATGCGCGATATAATGTATAACGCGCCAGTAGGCGATGATGTGTACGGGGATGATCCTAGCGTAAACCAGCTAGAAGCCTATGCAAGTGAGCGTTTTAGCTTTGAAGCCGCACTTTATTGTAGCTCTGGCACGCAAGCTAACTTACTTGCGCTTATGGCTCATTGCGAACGCGGAGATGAATATATTTGCGGGCAAAATGCCCATAACTATAAATTTGAAGGCGGTGGCGCTGCAGTATTAGGCTCTATTCAACCACAACCGATTGAGAATGAACCCGATGGCAGCCTCTGCTTTGATAAAATTGCCGCCGCAATAAAACCAGATGATAGCCATTTTGCCAACACCCGCTTACTTAGCCTTGAAAACACCATAGGCGGAAAAGTACTCCCCCTTAGCTACTTAGCCAAAGCACGTCATTTTGTAAATGAGCACTCGTTGGCTCTGCACTTAGATGGCGCACGTGCGTTTAATGCAGCGGTTGAATTAAACGTTGATATTACAGATATTACCCAGCACTTTGACTCTGTTTCAATTTGCTTATCAAAAGGGCTAGGTGCTCCCGTTGGCTCGCTATTACTAGGCACAAAGGAGCTTATCAAAAAAGCACGGCGCTGGAGAAAAGTACTCGGTGGTGGCATGCGCCAAGCCGGAATGCTGGCAGCCGCGGGGCAATACGCACTTGAAAATAACGTCTCTCGCTTAAAATACGATCACGCTAATGCGCGTTATTTAGCAAGTAAGCTTAACGAACTCAATGGGTTTAGCGTTGATATGAATAACACCACCAACATGGTGTATGCGCGCTATTCAAGTGAGTTAAATATAACGCATATTAGCGAGCAATTAGCACAACAAGGCATATTAATTAGCCCAAGCAAACAGCTTAGGCTAGTCACTCATCTTGATATAAACCAAGATGATATAGATACTTTTATACGAGCCTTAGCGGCCCATATTTAACTCAGCCTTATAGTGCTTGCGGCACACCGACACATAACGGTCGTTGCCGCCAATTTCTACTTGGTTACCATCGGCAATGGCATTGCCGTTTTCATCTGTACGCAATACATGATTGGCTTTACGGCCGCAATGGCACACTGTTTTAAGCTCAACCAGTTTATCGGCCCATGCTAGCAAGTACTGAGAGCCAATAAATAACTCACCTCTAAAGTCGCTTCGCAGGCCATAACACAATACCGGAATACCAAGTTCATCAACCACATCAGTCAGCTGCATAACTTGCTCTTTAGATAAAAACTGGCATTCGTCAACCAATACACAGTGGCGCTTTTTTTCGTTTTGCAGATTTTGGATCAGCTCAAAAACATTTTTTGACGCATCAAATATATGCGCATCAGCTTGCAGTCCGATACGAGACGATACTTTTCCTACACCAGAGCGGTTATCAATTGCAGCCGTTAAAATAACTGGCTCCATACCACGCTCACGATAGTTAAACGCAGATTGTAATAAGGTGGTTGATTTACCCGCATTCATCGCAGAGTAGTAAAAGTATAATTGAGCCATTGCCGTGCCTTAAGATAAAAAGTGCGCTTATGCTACCTTAATATGCGATTAATACCAATTTCATATCGCTATTTTAGTTAATAAGCGCTTTGATTTTCTTATTACTCAACAGCTTGCAAGTATTTTATATAAATTTGTGCACTGTCAAAGCGCGCTAACCATTGCCATATCTCTTTACTAAGCTGGCTATTTTGCTGGTAAAACTGCTTTGAAAAAATTAAATAACCGTCGGTTGTTTCATAAGGTGGGTAAAGGGGTTTTACATCGCTCCCTTTATGTTGATAGCTCGACACTTTTAAGTCATCTACTTGGCATAAATCAACACTTGCCTGTACCACTCCTTTATCAAGTAATTCAAAAGCTTTGTCTTTTGAAAAAGTATTATGAATATAAAAAGGCTCTTCTTTTAGCGCGCTGTTTAAGCCATAGCCATTAGGAATGGCGATAGTGAACGCTTTATTTTGAAATACTTCACGTGTTTGCCATTGTTTATGAAAACGAGCTCGCCCTATTAAGCAGCTACTAAAACGACTCACTGCAAATTTTTCTAGCAACACCCCTTTTTCGTTTGTAGGGTACACAGCAAAACGTTCACGCCCATCACGATAGCTGGCAATAACGGCATTAACACGGTTAAGCTCTAAATCGTTTAGGCATCTGCGCCATGGTTTTCTAACAAATGAAATAGCCACATTGGGTATGTCGGCATCCAGTTGCTTTAAAATTTCAATTGAGGCGCCAGGGTTATCTATAGGTACCTCTTGCCCAATGCCCAAAAACATAGGTGCAACGTCTTTATCTTCGTAGCAAAATATAAGCGTTTGAGAGTTAGCAAACACCGCTGAAGAAAACATCAAACCAAATATAAATAAATAATTTAAGCTGCTGATACTCATAATAATTTTTATTAGTAAATAATGTAAATTGTAGCTTGTGATAACAAAGCTGCCAGTGCTGTAACAGTTAAATTATCCCTTCATGCTTTAGTAGCCAACTTTTTCTCTCAAGGCCACCAGCGTACCCAGTAAGCTTTGAGTTTGCACCAATAATTCGATGGCATGGCACAATAATACTAATGGGGTTTTTGCCATTTGCAGCCCCGACTGCTCTTACCGCCTTAGGGTTATTTAATTGTTTAGCTATATCGCCGTAGGTCATGGTTTTGCCAAAAGGGACGCTGAGCAACGCTTGCCACACACCATTTTGAAAAGGCGTACCTTGCGTATCTAATGGCACATTAAAGGTTTTGCGCTGACCATTAAAGTATTCGTTTAATTGCTTTACGCAGATTAAAACCGCTTCATTTGTTACTTGCTCAACGGGTGTATGGGTGTAGTGTGTTTTTGGGTAAAAACCAACATAGCTCACCCCGTTTTCAGTCGCTTGAATAATAACATCGTCAATCGGACTCGAAATTGCGGTCTGTATAATCATGAAAGTTGCTGCCATAGTTGAAACGTTAAGTACGAGCGAAATGGAGCGCTCAGCTCTGGGTTAAATTGCTTAGCATTAATCAGCGCCTTTTTTACTCCGAGATCGCCGGCTAATAGTATATCTGGGTTACTTTGCCCGCGCAGTTTAGCGTAGTTAACAGTCCACGGCCCTATGCCTTTTATATCGAGCCAATTATCCAAAACCCTGCTATCGGGGTTATCAGCGCAGTACTTAGATAAATTTTTTAATGCATTTTTGCGCGATTGCGGCATTTTAAAAAATTCAAAGTCGCATGTCGCTAAATCCTCAGGCTGTGGAAAATACACTTTATCTGCGTGTTTATCGCCTCGCTCTGCAACCAGCTTTGTTACTAAAGTGTGCGCTGCCCCCACGCTAACTTGTTGACCCAATACAGCGCGAATCCCCGCTTCAAAGCTTGACCATATCCCAGGTAAGCGTAGCCCTTCACTTAATGTAAATGCCCCATTAATACTGTTTTTTAAGTGGCTTTCAATAGGGTTTATATCGGCATCTACATCAAGTACACGGCGTATATTATTAATTACTTTTTGTAAGTGCTCGGTATTATTTATTACTATTTCAACTTTAAAATGGTTATTTTGCGCCTTAAAGTGCGCATTAAAATAACCTACCACCCCTTTTAGCTTAAATGTTCGCCCGTAACTGGTTGGGGTTATCCACTCCATAGGCTCTATTAACCGCTTTGACAAAAAGCTGTGCAAAGCCTGCCAATTGTAAGGAGGTCTAAAAGGGAGAGTTAATACGATCACAGGGGTTGCCTCTTTTTTTGATTTTCTGAGCTTTGATGGGGCCATATTTAATTGTTGTAAAAAAGCATCGTTAAAACGTCGCACACTTTTAAACCCAGCGGCAAATGCAATATCGGTTATAGGTAATGTGGTTTCTTGAATGAGCTTTTTAGCAAACTGACATTGGTTAAATAACCGATATTGAGTAACAGACACACCAAAGTGCTGATTAAATATGCGTCGCAAATAACGACTGGTAATACCCAAACGAGTAGCTAGCATTTCGCAATTACAGCTATCACCTAAATCAATTAACTGCTTAGCTCTAAGCGCGGTCGTTTTTACCCCCTGCCAAGCAGCGCTGCCCGGAGCACTATCGGGCCTGCAGCGTATACACGGTCTAAAGCCTGCTTGCGCTGCGTTGTGCGCATATTGATAATACACCACATTTTTTTCTTGAGCGGTGGGCGCGGGGCAAATTGGCCGACAATAAATACCGGTGCTTTTTACCGCAACGTAAAATAAGCCATCAAATCGTGCATCGCGGCTTTGCCGTGCTTTTTGCCAATACTGATTATTCATGTAGGGTCTTAATCAATAAAACGTACCTCAGCATAACAATTTTTAAAGCAAATACTGGCCGTTTTCGGCACTCATCTGCTTTTAAAAAAGTATTATACCAACCCACTTAATTAAGCGTTTTAGTATCACTATTGCTCTGCAAAATCGAGTAAGTCTTGGCCTGCTAGGCGGTAGATTATCCATTCGTTTTGGGCTTTTGCCCCAATGCTATTATAAAAATCTATAGCGGGTTTATTCCAATCCAGTACTACCCACTCAAAGCGTCCACAGTCGTTTTTTATAGCTTTATTAGCAAGGTGTTTCATTATTAGTTTGCCCGCACCATTGCCACGGCTATCGGGGCTTACGTATAAATCTTCCAGATATAAGCCATTTTTACCCAGCCAGGTAGAGTAATTATAAAAATACACCGCAAAGCCAATAGGCTCATCATCTTCAAGGCAAATAACACTGTGTGCAGTTGCCCCCTCACTAAACAGCGTTTTTATAATTGCCTGCTCATCTGTTTTTACTGCATCGGGTTCTTTTTCGTAAATGGCCAGTTCGGTAATAAACTGTAAAATGGTTGGCGCATCGCTTTTTTTAGCGTCGCGTATTTGTATTTGCTTACTCATGTTATTAATCCTACAAGTACTGCTCTATTTTCTCTTTTAAAATATCAAGCTGAATGGGTTTAGTTAAGTAGTCATCCATACCGGCATTAATACAACGTTCTTTATCTGAGTCCATTGCATTGGCGGTTAGGGCAATTATCTTTATTGCTTTGTGCTCATCCCCTGCCATACCGTCTCGTATATTAGCCGTGGCGTCAAAGCCATCCATTACCGGCATTTGGCAATCCATTAACACTAAATCAAAATACCCTTCGTTATGCTCGCTTAAGGTATTTATGGCTTCTTGACCATTTTGCGCCAGTATTACTTCGCAATTTAGCTTTTTAAGCATCAGTGTAGAAACATGCTGATTAACGGGGTTATCCTCAACTAATAAAATTTTTGCAGGTGTGTCTGATTTTTCTTTTCTGAGTGACGAAATATACCCTGGGGTCACCAAAGGAAGGGGCTCGGTGCTGTCTGAACTTGTAATAACCGATAACGCAGAAATTAAATCGGCGGTTGTAACCGGTTTAGGAAAATAAGCCTGAAAACCAATTTTTGAGTAGCGCTGAGCGCCTTCCATACCTGCAATACTGGTCATCATTACTAATGGCATGGCTTTATAGTCATCATGTGCTTTAAGCACTTTACACAGCTCCATTCCATCCATTTCTGGCATTTGCATGTCTAGCACGGCAATATCAAACATAGGCTGATTATTTTCTATGCGCTGTGCACATAGTTCAAGCGCCTGTTTTGCACTACTAGCAAGCGTAACATTGGCCCCCCAATGTCCTAACTGCTGAGAGATAACTAAGCGGTTTGTCTCGTTATCATCAACCACTAGTACATTTAACGAACTCATATTTATATTAGGGATAGTACGTTCTTTTTCGATGCCTTCAGCCACTTGCATGGTTGCAGTAAATTCGCTGCCTTTGCCAGGTTCGCTCGCCAGTGAAATTTTACCATTCATTAGCTCACATAACTGTTTACATATTGCAAGCCCCAGCCCCGTGCCTCCGTATTCTCGCGTGGTTGATGCATCCACTTGCGAAAAAGGGGTAAATAATTGCTGTTGTTTTGCTTCGGTTATGCCTATTCCTGAGTCTTTTACTTTTATATTTAGCAGTAGGTCTTGGTCGGTTTTTTCTATAGATGCACTCACCACCACTTCACCCTGGCTGGTAAATTTAACCGCATTACTAATTAAGTTGGTTACCACTTGGCGTATGCGCCCGGGGTCGCCCATTAAATGTGAAGGCTCCAAGGAGACTAAATCTAAAATAATCTCAATGCCTTTTTCTTGTGCGGTAAAGGCCTGTGCCTCGGCTATTTCGCCAATTAAGTCGCGCGCATTAAAATGTATATGCTCAAGCTCAACTTTGCCTGCTTCCGCCTTAGAAAAATCTAAAATATCGTTAATAACGCCAAGTAAAGAATGAGCACTGCTTTTAGCAATAGCGACCTTTTTTTCTATTGGTTTACTTAATGGCTCTAACTCTACCAGCTCTAACATGCCTAATACGCCATTCATCGGTGTACGAATTTCGTGGCTCATGGTTGCTAAAAACTGGCTTTTTGCTACAGCAGCATCTTGTGCTTGCACTAAAGCAACCTTTAGCTTTTCAGCGGTTTCTTTACGCTTTTGCGAGACCAAGGTACTACCGACTAACGTAGCCAAAGAGCGCAAGTAGGTTTCTTCGCTTTGCGTCCAAATGTGCTTAGCCCCTACAGTTTCTGCACATAAAATACCTAAATTTCCATCGCCTGATGAAATAACCGCATTCAGCATTGACTGAATATTTAATGGTTGAGTATAACTTTGCGTAAATTCAATGGTTGCTTTATGCGTATATACATCTTCAATTGCCACTAGGTTTTGCTCAAAAATAGCCTCATAGTAACTTGGAAAATCAGCCTTTTTAAGAACGCCGTCAAAATCCACAAATCCATCTTTTCGAGTATATAAACCATGGCACGCCATTTCGTCGCACTGCTTGTTAAATATCCAAATAGAGGCACGCTCAACATTTAATACCTCTACCATCGACTTTATCGTCAGCTTTTTAACTTGCGCAACGTCGCTATTTTGTACCTCAGGCGAAACCGTTAATGACGCTAAATTTTTGTTATAGGCGTTTGCTTTTTCGCTTTCTAACTCTAGGCGTTTATGTGCATCAATACTTTGGAACGAGCCAAAAACACGCACACATTTACCGTCTTTAAATTCCGCCTGCCCCATCGACTTAACCCAGCGCTCTTTACCGGTATAAGTTAAAATTATCAGCTCTACACTCCAGCTTTCGCCTAAAGTCACCGCACATTCAAACAACGTACTAATTTTATCGCGGTGCTCTCCTGGCTTATAAAAGTTAATGGCTGTATCAATGTTAGGTTCAAACCCGTCGGGAACTTCGTGTATTACTTTTACTTCGTCTGACCAATACATGGTTTGGTTTTCAAGGTTTATTTCCCATGCGCCAATTTGGCCTTGTTTACTCATTGCTTCAAGCAGGTTTTGTTGGCGGGTAATTTCTACTTGAGTATTATGGCGCTCAGTAATGTCTAAAATAAAGCCATCTAAATAAAGAACTTCGTTGTCATCGCCATAAATTGCTTGGCCTTTTTCATGCACCCAGCGAATACTGCCATCATTTCTTTTTACTCTGTATTCAATAGACCAAGGCAGCTTTTGTGCAATACAGGTACTTACTTGCAGCCCAACATCTTGATCGCCATCGTGAATAATAGCGGCAAAGCTTAGTGTTTTATTATTAATAAAGTCATCAGGCGTATAGCCTGTTATGTCTTTTACTTGGTCACTCATGTACAACATAGTCCAGGCTTTATCGAACTTACATCGATAAATAACCCCTGGAATATTTTCCACCAAAGAAGCAAAGCGATCGCGGCTATACTGTAGCTCAGACTCTATTTGCTTGCGCTCGGTAATATCTAAATGTGTTCCAATCATACGACGAGGCGACCCATCTAGGTTCCAGTCGACTACTTTTGCAGTATCGAGTACCCAAACCCAGTGGCCATCTTTGTGTTTCATTCGCGCTTCGCTGACATAGTAATCGGTGTCACCATTAAAATGCGCTTTTAGCTTTTGCTCTGAAATAACCAAATCATCGGGGTGTGCAAACTTATACCAAGTATTAATAGTGGTAGGTTCTAACTCGCTGAGTTTATAGCCTATTATTTCTGCCCAGCGATTATTAAAAGTCACTTTGCTGGTATCTATAAACCAATCCCATATTCCTACGGCGGTGGTATCTATGACTAACTGAAGCTGGGTTTTGTGCTGCTCAAGTTCAAGCTCTTGTAATTTTAATGGCGTGACATCAGTACGAATGGCTATATAGCTTTGCGGTTTTCCGTGCTCATCAAAAAATGGCGCTATGGTGGTGTCTACCCAATAAAAACCGCCATGTTTTGCTTTATTACAAATTTGGCCGTTCCATACTTCACCCCGTTTAAGGGTTTTATACATGCTTTTAAAAAAGCCTTTGTCGTGCCTTCCTGAATTAAGTAAACGGTGATTTTGACCTATAAGCTCATGTTCTTCATAGCCGCTAATTTCACAAAACTTCTTATTTACAAAAGTGATAGTGCCCGCTAAATCTGTTACCGCAACAATGGCATGCTCATCGAGGGCACTTTTTTGCTCATCCAATTGTTTAAACGCAGTTTGCAAAGCAGAGCGCTGCTTTTGCAGTATGCTCTGCTGCTCTTCTTTAAATGCCACCATTTTTTGAAGATCTACTGATAACCTATTTAACTCGTGGCTATCAGTTAAAGTAGGCACCTTTACTTTCTCGCCATCGGTAATTCGGGCCATTACTGAGGTAAGCTGAATTAAAGGCTTAGATAAGCGCCGACTAAACCACCACGCTGCGCATAAAATGAGAAGTAAAGAAACTGCATTTGTAAAAATAGCCAGCTGCTTATAATAAGTAGAGTCTTTGAGCATAATATGCAAAGGTTTTGCTGCTAAAAGTTGCCACCCTTGCACACCTAAAAAATTTAAATCACTAATATATGCATGGTATGTCGTGCCGTTGGCACTGGCGTAATCAAACACTTGCTTACTGGTGAGTGCCGTTTGCGAAAAAACAGGCGCCTCATCTGCATTTGTTACTGAAGAGCGCTCTATTTTATTATTATGTAGTACAAAAAAACTCACTTCGTTGTGCATGTTGTGAATGGTGTTTAAGCTTTTTAAAAGGCCATTAATATTTACTTCTGTGAGAATTACACCCTCTAGTTGTTGCGCCGAATTAAGCAAAGGCATAGCCACAATATTAAACTGTTTGCCATTTAACATAACAGAGCCAAAAGCGGCTGGCGTTGAGGTATTAACCGAATTTATAAGCGTACTAAGCTCACCTTTGTTTATCTGCCCGTAAGGCGAGATAATGGGCTGCTTAAGTGCCGATGCAGCGATAATTTCTATACTGTTTACAAAGTCATATTGATTAACAAAATGATTTATTAATTTGCTTTGTTCAAGCGGGAAGTTAGAAAGCTGATTTTTAAAGGTATATAAATCAGTAAGGTGATCATCAAACCATAAATTAGCAAACTCTGAGGCGATAGAGCTTAATTCATGAAGCTCTGCATTTGCATTTTTTTGCAAGGTATTATTAACGTGCTGTAAGCTAAACCAGGTCAGCAAGCAAAGTGGAACAATAGCAATAACTAAAAAAGTAATGATCAGCTTACTACGCACAGACTGAGCTGTGCCATTTAGCAGCCCATACTTTTTTCCTTCAACCATGCTATATATCCAATAACTGTAATTGTATTATTTATTACCTATATTAATGCACTAAAACCTAAAAGACGCAAGTTTTAGCCCGCAAAGCGTTTAAAATACATCACATAATTACAGTTTAAACATCAATAAGTTGCAATTAAAATTTACACGTAAAAATAAGCAAGAACGCAAACCGTGCATATTTTAATTTTTAGCTGGTGTTTATTTCATTATTATAAAAATTAAAGCGCATTACTCATACGAACTTTTACTGACTTAAAGCCCCTAAATTTTTAAACTTTATTTAAGGGACTAAAGCTTAGCGTGTTGTTCGCGGTTTTATATACAGTAGTTTGCTTACACAAAGGGTCACATTTTATAAATTGATAAACACCTGTTCTATCACTTACAATCGCTGTAACTGCTTATTATAGAGATTACTTTTGAAAATCTGGTTACGTCGAATTCACTTATACCTTGCCTTACTAAGTGGCCTTTTTTTGTTAATACTCAGTATTAGCGGCGCCATTTTACTTTATGCAAATGACATACAATATTATATTCAGCCCGATAAATGGCAGATAGAACCACAAACCAAAACGCTTAGCCACGCAGAATTAATCCGCGCAGTACAGCAGCAAACAGATAAAAAAATCACCCGCTTTATGCCCCTTAGTAACCCTAATGCCAGCTGGCAATTTAGATTAGGTGATGGCAGTAACGCCAGTGTGAACCCGTATACAGGCAAAGTAATTTTTCAATACCAAACAAATGACACGCTGTATGGTTTTACCCTTGCTTTGCATCGCTGGCTATTATTTGAAACAGTCTCTGGTGAAAAACCACTAAAAAACGTGGTCTCTGTATGCGCCCTATTATTAATAATAAATGTGTTAGTGGGCTTTTATTTATGGGTTAAGCCTAAAAACCGCCTAAAACGACTGGCGATTAAACCTAAAGCTAAATTTAAAGTACTTATGTATCAGCTACACACCGTGCTTGGTGTTTATGTTTTATTACCGCTATTGCTTATAGCCTTCACAGGTATCACCTTTAATTGGAAAAGCGCGACCAAAACATTAGTAGAAACCGTGGCATTTTCTCAAGTACAAAATAGGCCTAAAGCGCCAAAAGTGATAGCAAAATCAACAGCAAGTATTAACTACGACCAAGCAATAAATAAAGCCCTTGATGTATTTCCTGAGGGGATTTTGTATCGTATTTACTTACCTAAAAAACACAATGACCCAATCGCTTTACGCCTACAAAACCCAGGAGAAAGCCATGCTTATAGCTGGGTGTGGGTAAATCCATACAACGCTAAAGTGCTTAGCGCGTATGATGCCAGTAAAGCAAATGCAGTCACCCATGTATGGAACTTTAAATATGTGTTTCATACTGGCGCATTTGCAGGGCCGATTGTAAAATTTGTATGGCTTTTAGTATCACTGTCGTTAGCATTTTTTATACTCAGTGGTGTTTATTTATGGTGCAAACGGCATAAATGGGTATAACATTACCCTTTAAATGAAAATGCAAAACTGTACATAAACCAAGCAATAACGCAAACTTAAATAAGAATCAAAACCAATTGTAAATTAATGATTTTTATAGAAAAACTTGCAAAATACGCAAATTTAACTACACTGTGCACAATTAAAATAGTTAAGGTGATTTATCATGAAAGGTAATCAAAAAGTAATCGATGCATTTAATACTTTGCTAGCCAATGAGTTAGCCGCAATTGACCAGTATTTTATTCATTCACGCATGTATGATGACTGGGGTTTAGATAAATTATATGTACGCCTTAACCATGAAATGGAAGAAGAAAAAGATCATGCTGATTGGCTAATCAAACGCATCTTGTTTTTAGAAGGCGTGCCTAACATGACTAAACGCCGTGACCTTTTAATTGGTAACGATGTAAAAAGTATGATGCAAAACGACTTAACACTAGAGCTTGAAGTAGTTGCATGTGTTAAAGAGGTAATTGCTATTTGTGAAGAGCAGCAAGATTATCAGTCTCGCGAAGTGTTAGAAAAGCTATTATTTGATACCGAGGAAGATCACGTTTATTGGTTAGAGCAACAACTTGGTCTAATTGATAAAATTGGTACGCAAAACTACCACCAAGCACAAATGGGCGAGTAAGGAGCATAAAGTATGAAAGGCGATAAAGACGTTATAGCAGCTTTAAATAAAGTACTCGCTAATGAGCTTGTGGGTATTAACCAATACTTTTTGCATGCCCGCATGTTTAAAGATTTTGGTTTTAGCCAGCTTGATAAAGCAGACTACAAGGTTTCAATTCAAAAAATGAAAAACGCCGATCGTTTAATCGAACGTATTTTATTTTTAGAAGGCTTACCTAACTTACAAGACCTAGGCCGTTTACGCATTGGCGAAAACAGCGAAGAAATGATTGCCGCAAATATGAGCTTTGAGCTTGATACAATTGATGATTTGCGCAGTGCAATTAAATTAGCTGAAAACAAAAAAGATTATATTAGCCGTGAAGCACTCGACAATATTTTGAACGAGCAGGAAGAACAAATTGACTGGCTAGAGACCCAGCAACTACTTATTCAAAATACAGGGCTTGAAAATTACTTACAGTCTCAACTGTAAGGTAAATTTAGGTCATAAAAAAAGCAGCTTTATAAGCTGCTTTTTTTGTATTTGAATTTTGTAATAACGAATTAAGCGACTTGATCGGTAATATCTGCAATCTCAATAAGTTTGCGATTTAGGATCTTTTTAGTACAACAACAACACTTACCGCATTGGCTGCCTACTTTAAGCTCTTTAGTTAATTCACGCATGGTAGTTGCACCATCGTCAATTGTTTGCTCAATTTTTTTATCAGTCACCCCGTGACAAAGACAAATATACATGAATACAAACTACTCTCAATTTCATTTAGTAGGTGCATACTAATCTAAACAATAATGGTTATCAATTGTTTGTGAAATAAAAATTAGTTATTTTTCAAAAAATGATCAGTGCCACTTAAATCGAGAATTCACGGCGCGTTGAGAACTTGTTGATTTATATTGAAATATGGCACTTAAATTGAGATTTATTAACTAAATTACACTCTAAAAATAATTATGTTTTTTATTAGGTAAATTTCTTAAACAACGAGAAATCGCTTGAAAACATCTATTACAGTAAGTGATTTGAATTGATAATTTGCCTATCTGTTATACGAAAGCTAATCGGTTTACTTCGAGGTAGAGTTTATTTAGGCCGATACTTTGCGGAGTAGCAACAGCGCATCTTTATTTTTCATTACATAAAGAACTTGTATTCATGGGCAGTTATAGCCGTGGATTGCA